>NZ_JBFULI010000037.1:0-56855 GCF_056400405.1 Pseudomonas sp. P5_B3
GCCTTAGCGCCCACCGGAGTCGAGCCCAAACGTTCCTTCCGAACCTGGTCGACCCAGCGGCGCAGGGCCGTAGGACCGATATCCAGGCTGGCGCAGACCTCGGGAACCGACTGTCCCTCGTCCAGCACCATGCTCGCCGCCTTGAGTTTGAACTCACTGGAATAAGATTTACGCATAGCCAAAACACCTCAGATTTGGGCGCCATCATAGCGCCCGATTGAAGTGTCCAAAATCATTAGGCCAGTTCAGGCTCGCTCCTACAGGGAAGCGCATTGATCCGAACCGTATTTTTTGATGAGACCGAGCCATGCATAACAACAATAAAGAGCTGACTTTAAGCGCCCCGCTCAGCGGCCCGGTGCTCACGCTCGCCAAAGTCCCGGACCCGGTGTTTGCCAGTGGCGCCATGGGCGACGGCATCGCCATCGATCCACTCAACGACACGCTCCATGCCCCCTGCGCGGGCGTGGTGGTGCATGTCGCCCGCACCGGTCACGCAGTGACCCTGCGTGCCGACAACGGCGCCGAATTGCTCCTGCACCTGGGCCTCGATACGGTCGAGTTGCAGGGCCAGGGTTTCTCGATGCTGGTCAAGGAAGGCGCACGGGTCACCAACGGCCAGCCGCTGCTGCGCTACGACCTGGACAAGGTCGCGCAACAATGCAAGAGCCTGGTCAGCCTGCTGATCCTCACCAACAGCCAGGACTTTCAGGCACGCCCCATCACTCTGAAATCGGTGAAAGTCGGCGAGCCGTTACTGCACATCATCCGCCGCCAAAGCGCCGGAGCGCAGGTTGAAGTAGAGCTTGCCGGCGAAGAACAGGTCGGTCATATCCGCATCGCCCACCGCGGTGGTTTGCACGCGCGGCCGGCAGCACTGATTCGCCAGACAGCCCAAGGGTTCAAGAGCAAATCGCAGCTGCATTTCGCTGGCAAATCGGCAACCTGCGACAGCCTGATCGGCCTGATGGGATTGGCCATCGGCGAGCAAGCGCAGGTCCAGGTCAGTTGCCAGGGGCCGGATGCCGAAGCCGCGTTGCAAGCCTTGCTGACCGCGTTATCCACAGCCCTGGCCGAGGACAGTCACGCCACCGCGCCACCCACAATTGCTCAACGCAGTCGCCCCGCCGAAGCCGGTGTATTGCATGGTGTCTGCGCGGCGCCCGGCCTGGTCGGCGGGCCGCTGTTTCGCCTGAATGCGATCAGCCTGCCGGTGGATGCCGGCCACCATGATCCGCAACAACAACTGCAAGTACTGGACGCGGCACGGAGCCAGGTGCGCAGCGAAATCGAGCACACGCTGGCCCTGGCGAAAAAACACAAGGACACCGCCGAAGAGGCGATTTTCGCCGCGCACCTGGCGCTGCTCGAAGACCCGGCCCTGCTGGACGCCGCCAGTCAAACCATCGCCCAGGGCACGGCCGCGACCCACGCCTGGAGCCAGGCCATCGACGTGCAATGCGAAGTCCTCCAGCAAACCGGCAGTACGCTGCTGGCCGAACGCGCCAACGACCTGCGCGACCTCAAGCAACGGGTGCTGCGCGCATTGCTTGGCGATACCTGGCATTACGATGTGCCGGCCGGTGCCATCGTCGCGGCCCATGAACTGACGCCATCCGATTTACTGCAACTGAGCCAGCAAGGCGCCGCCGGTCTGTGCATGGCAGAAGGCGGCGCGACCTCTCACGTGGCGATTCTGGCCCGGGGCAAAGGCCTGCCGTGCATGGTCGCACTGGGCTCGACGCTGCTCGATCAGCAACAGGGGCAACCGGTGGTGCTGGACGCCGACGGCGGCCGTCTCGAACTGACACCCGGCACACAGCGCCTGGCCGACGTGCGCCAGCTGCAACAGCAACAGCAACAACGCCGGGCCGAACAACAGGCCCAGGCGCACACACCCGCGCTGACCATCGATGGCTTGCGCATCGAAGTCGCCGCCAATGTGGCGTCCAGCGCGGAAGCGGCAGACGCATTGGCCAATGGTGCCGACGGCGTCGGCTTGCTGCGCACCGAGTTTCTCTTCGTCGACCGCCACACCGCCCCGGATGAACAGGAACAGCACCACGCCTATCAAGCGGTGCTCGATGCCATGGGCGACAAGTCGGTGATCATCCGCACCATCGACGTCGGTGGCGACAAGCAACTCGACTACCTGCCGCTGCCCGCCGAGGCCAACCCGGTGCTCGGTCTGCGCGGCATTCGCCTGGCCCAGGTTCGCCCTGAACTGCTCGACCAGCAGCTGCGCGCGCTGCTGCACCTGCTCCCGTTGTCACGCTGCCGGATCCTGCTGCCGATGGTCACGGAAGTCGATGAACTGCTGCACATCCGCCAGCGCCTCGACGCCTTGTGCGCGGAACTCGGCCTGGCGCAACGCCCGGAGCTGGGGGTGATGATCGAGGTACCGGCCGCCGCGCTGCTGGCCGAGCAACTGGCCGAACACGCGGACTTCCTGTCCATCGGCACCAACGACCTGTCGCAATACACCCTGGCCATGGACCGCGACCACGCCGGGCTCGCCGCGCGCGTCGATGCGCTGCACCCGGCGCTGCTGCGGTTGATCGCCCAGACCTGCGCCGGTGCGGCACAGCACAACCGTTGGGTGGGTGTGTGCGGTGCACTGGCGTCCGATCCATTGGCCACGCCGGTGTTGGTCGGCCTGGGGGTCAGTGAGTTGTCGGTGAGCCCGGTGCAGGTCGGTGAAATCAAGGACCGCGTGCGTCATCTCGACGCCAGCGAATGCCGGCGCATCAGCCAGGGCCTGCTCAAGCTGAGCAGCGCCAGCGCCGTGCGTCACGCCTGTCACCAGCATTGGCCTCTGAGCTAAAGAACAACAAGAATCCAGGGAGATCCGCCATGTACCAACTTTTCATCGAAGGCCTGCAGCGCCTCGGCCGCGCGCTGATGCTGCCGATCGCGATCCTGCCGATTGCCGGTTTGTTGCTGCGCCTGGGCGACACCGACCTGCTGAACATCGCGATCATCCACGACGCCGGCCAGGTGATTTTTGCCAACCTGGCGATGATCTTCGCCATCGGCATCGCGGTCGGGTTCGCCAAAGACAACAACGGTACGGCGGGTCTTGCCGGGGTGATCGGTTACCTGGTGATGATCGCCACGCTCAAGGTACTCGACCCGAGCATCAACATGGGCATGCTCGCCGGGATCGTCAGTGGCCTGATGGCCGGCGCGCTGTACAACCGCTTCAAGGACATCAAGCTGCCGGAATACCTGGCGTTCTTCGGAGGCCGGCGCTTCGTGCCGATTGTCACCGGGTTTGCCGCTGTGGGTCTGGGTGTAGTGTTCGGTCTGATCTGGCCACCGATTCAGAATGGCATCAACAGTTTCGGCGTGTTGATGCTTGACAGCGGCAGCATCGGCGCTTTCATCTTCGGCGTGTTCAACCGTCTGTTGATCGTCACTGGCCTGCACCACATCATCAACAACATGGCATGGTTCGTCTTCGGCAACTTCACCGACCCGGCTACCGGCGCCCTCGTGACCGGCGACATCTCACGCTACTTCGCCGGCGACCCCAAGGGCGGCCAATTCACCACAGGCATGTTCCCGATGATGCTCTTCGGCCTGCCCGCCGCGTGCCTGGCAATGTACCGCAACGCCTTGCCGGAACGACGCAAAGTCATGGGCGGTATCTTCCTGTCGATGGCCCTGACCTCGTTCCTCACCGGCGTCACCGAACCCATCGAGTTCGCCTTCATGTTCCTTGCGCCACTGCTCTTCTTATTGCACGCGTTGCTGACCGGCCTGTCGTTGGCCATCACCAATCTGCTGAACATCCACCTGGGGTTCACCTTCTCCGGCGGCTTCATCGACATGATTCTTGGCTGGGGCAAGTCCACCAACGGCTGGCTGGTGTTCCCGGTGGGCCTGGCGTATGCCGTGATCTACTACGTGGTGTTCGATTTCTGCATCCGGCGTTTCGACCTGAAGACGCCGGGCCGCGAAACCAGCGCTGCCGCCCCGCAGGTTGCGGTGGCCGACAACGAACGCGCCGGGGCTTACATCAAGGCCTTGGGCGGTGCCGAAAACCTGATCACCGTCGGCGCCTGCACCACGCGGCTGCGCCTGGACATGGTGGATCGCAACAAGGCCTCGGATACCGGTCTGAAAGCACTCGGCGCCATGGCCGTGGTGCGTCCCGGCAAGGGCGGGAGCTTGCAGGTGGTGGTCGGGCCGATGGCCGATGCCATTGCCGATGAAATTCGCCTGGCGATGCCGGCACTGGCTCGCGCCATGGTGTCGTCACCGGCGGCAGAAATCGACGCACCGCCACCTGCCGCCGTGGCGACACCCGAGGCCCGGCAATGGCTCAATGCCCTGGGTGGTGGCGACAATGTGCTGCAACTCCACTGCATCGCCATGACCCGCATCCGCCTGCAACTGGCCGATGGCAAGGCGTTGTCGGAGTGTGATTTGAAAGCGTTGGGTTGTCAGGGGGTGAGTAAGCTGGACGGTGGCATTTGGCATCTGTTGATTGGCGACAAGGCACCGAGTTTGAGTGATGCGCTGGAAGCGTTGGTCAATCGTAGTGAGGTGAGTGCCAAGGTTTAGATTCTCGGTGCCTGATAGGCCGCCATCGCGAGCAAGCTCGCTCCCACATTAGATCTGCATACACCGAACCACTGTGGGAGCGAGCTTGCTCGCGATGAGGCCATTAGCAACACCACAAAAACCCGATCAACAAAAAACCCGCTGAAATCTCTTTCAGCGGGTTTTTCATTTCAGCAGCCAGGAAGATCAGAAATCCTCCAACCGCCACACTTCATAAGCCGGCGTCTCATAGGGATGGCTCTGTTTCAGAGCCGCCACCACCGCGCGAATCGACTCATCGGCCACCACCAGCTCAACCTTCCATTCCTCGACCTGCTCGACCTGCCCTGCCTCGCCAATGAACGGCTGGCTGCCGTCCAGTGGACGAAACTGACCCAGGCCCAACACCTGCCATGCACAGTGGTCGTAAGCACCGATTCGACCGCCACCGGCGGCGAATACGGCGCTTTTGACCACTTCGACATGACTGTCGGGAACGAAGAAGCTGAGCTTGTACACGGCTATCAGTTCACCCACACGCGAGCATTACGGAACATGCGCATCAACGGTGCATCTTCGTTCCAGTCATCGGAGCGCCACGAGTTCTGCACGGCACGGAACACACGTTCCGGGTGCGGCATCATGATGGTCACGCGACCGTCGCGGCTGGTCAAACCGGTGATCCCGCGCGGCGAGCCGTTCGGGTTGGCCGGGTAGCTTTCGGTGACCTTGCCGTGGTTGTCGACGAAACGCATCGCCACGCAACCCGACAGATCTGCTTCCAGCAGTGCTTCTTCGCTGGCGAATTCGGCATGACCTTCGCCGTGGGCGATGGCGATCGGCATGCGCGAACCGGCCATGCCTTGCAGGAAGATCGAGTTCGACTCCTGGATCTGCACCATCGCAACGCGGGCTTCGAACTGCTCGGAACGGTTACGCACAAAGTGCGGCCAGAACTCGCTGCCCGGGATCAGCTCGTGCAGGTTGGACATCATCTGGCAACCGTTGCACACGCCGAGGGTGAAGCTGTCGTTGCGTTCGAAGAAACCCTGGAACGCATCGCGGGCACGGCTGTTGAACAGCGCCGATTTTGCCCAGCCTTCACCGGCACCCAGTACGTCGCCGTAAGAGAAACCGCCGCAAGCGACCATGCCCTTGAACTCGTTCAGGTCGACACGGCCGGCCAGAATGTCGCTCATGTGCACGTCGATCGCGTTGAAGCCGGCGCGGTCGAACGCAGCCGCCATTTCCACCTGACCGTTGACGCCCTGCTCGCGCAGTACGGCAACCTGTGGGCGAATGCCTTTCTTGATGTAAGGCGCGGCGACGTCCTGGTTGATGTCGTAGCTGAGCTTGACGCTCAGGCCCGGGTTGTCTTCTTCCAACAGCACGTCGAACTCTTGCTCGGCGCAGTCGGCGTTGTCACGCAGACGCTGGATCTGGTAGCTGGTCTCGGCCCACTGACGTTGCAGCAGACGACGCTGACCTTCGAATACGGTTTCGCCGTTGAAGGTGATGCTGATCTCGCCGTTGTTCATCGGCTGACCGACCACCGATACGCAGTCGCCCAAACCGGCAGCGCTGAACTGCGCGAGGATGTCCGGGGTAGCGTCCTGGCGAACCTGGATCACGGCACCCAGTTCTTCGTTGAACAGGATGGCGGCGATGTCGGCGGAGGTTTCTGCCAGACCGTCGAGGTTCAGGCTCAGGCCACAGTGACCGGCGAACGCCATCTCGACAACGCTGGTCAGCAGACCACCGTCGGAACGGTCGTGGTAAGCCAGCAGGTGACCGTCGGCGTTGAGGCCCTGGATCACCGCGAAGAAGGCTTTGAGGTCTTCGGCGTCATCGACGTCCGGCGCCTGTTTGCCAAGCTTGCCGTGAACCTGCGCGAGGATCGAGGCGCCCATGCGGTTCTGGCCATGGCCCAGGTCGATCAGGATCAGGTCGGTGGTGCCCTTGTCCATACGCAGTTGCGGGGTCAGGGTCTGACGGATGTCAGTCACTGGCGCGAAACCGGTCACGATCAGGGACATCGGCGAAGTGACGGACTTGTCCACGCCTTCGTCGTTCCAACGGGTGGCCATGGACATCGAGTCCTTGCCCACCGGAATGGTGATACCCAGCTCAGGGCACAGTTCCATGCCGACCGCTTTCACGGTGTCGTACAGGCGCGCGTCTTCACCCGGGTGACCGGCAGCGGACATCCAGTTCGCCGACAGTTTGATGTCGGAGATCTTGCCGATGCGCGAAGCCGCGATGTTGGTCAGGGTTTCGCCGATGGCCATGCGGCCCGACGCCGGAGCGTCCAGCAGTGCCAGCGGAGTACGCTCGCCCATCGCCATGGCTTCACCGGTGTAGACGTCGAAGCTGGTGGCGGTGACGGCAACGTCGGCCACCGGAACCTGCCACGGGCCGACCATCTGGTCACGGGCCACGAGGCCGGTGATGGTGCGGTCGCCGATGGTGATCAGGAAGCTTTTGCTGGCCACGGCCGGGTGATGCAGAACGCGCTCGACGCAGTTGGCGATGTCGAGGGTCGACGGATCGAAATCGTCGCCCAGTTCGTTTTCACGAACCACCGAACGGTGCATGCGTGGGGCTTTGCCCAGCAACACTTCGAGCGGCATGTCCACCGGGCTGTTGCCGAAGTGGCTGTCGGTGACGGTCAGCTGTGGTTCGGCAGTGGCTTCGCCGACCACGGCAAACGGGCAACGCTCGCGTTCGCAGATCGCCTTGAAGCGCTCGAAGTCAGCCGGGCCGACCGCCAGAACGTAACGTTCCTGGGATTCGTTGGACCAGATTTCGTGCGGGGCCATGCCCGGCTCGTCGTTTGGAATGTTGCGCAGTTCGAAACGGCCACCGCGGTCGCCGTCGTTGACCAGTTCCGGGAAGGCGTTGGACAGACCGCCCGCACCCACGTCGTGGATGAAGCTGATCGGGTTCTTGTCGCCCAGTTGCCAGCAACGGTCGATGACTTCCTGGCAGCGACGTTCCATTTCCGGGTTTTCGCGCTGTACCGAAGCGAAGTCCAGGTCTGCCGAGCTGGTGCCGGTGGCCATGGAGGAAGCCGCGCCGCCACCCAGGCCGATCAGCATCGCCGGGCCGCCGAGCACGATCAGCTTGGAGCCGACGAGGATCTCGCCTTTCTTGACGTGTTCTTCACGGATGTTGCCCATGCCGCCAGCCAGCATGATCGGCTTGTGGTAGCCACGAACTTCGTCACCGTGCGGGGTGGTGATCGACTGTTCGAAGGTACGGAAGTAACCGGTCAGCGCCGGACGGCCGAATTCGTTGTTGAATGCCGCGCCGCCCAATGGGCCTTCGATCATGATGTCCAGCGCGGTGACAATGCGCTCAGGCTTGCCGTACGGCACTTCCCACGGCTGTTCGAAGCCCGGGATCTGCAGGTTGGACACGGTGAAACCGGTCAGGCCGGCTTTCGGCTTGGCACCGCGACCGGTCGCGCCTTCGTCGCGGATTTCGCCACCGGAACCGGTGGACGCGCCCGGGAACGGGGCAATCGCGGTCGGGTGGTTGTGGGTTTCAACCTTCATCAGGATGTGCACCGGCTCCTGCACCGCGCCGTACTGGCGGGTTTCAGGGTCCGGGAAGAAACGACCGGCCACGGAGCCGACGATCACCGAAGCGTTGTCCTTATAAGCCGACAGAACGCCTTCGCTGTGCATCTGATAGGTGTTCTTGATCATGCCGAACAGGCTTTTTTCCTGGCTCTGGCCGTCGATGTCCCAACTGGCGTTGAAGATCTTGTGACGGCAGTGCTCGGAGTTCGCCTGGGCGAACATCATCAGCTCGATGTCGTGCGGGTTGCGCGAAAGGCCCACGAAGGCGTTGACCAGGTAATCGATCTCGTCTTCGGCCAGGGCCAGGCCCAGCTCGGTGTTGGCTTTTTCCAGCGCGGCGCGGCCGCCACCCAGCACGTCGATGGCGGTCAGGGGTTTCGGTTCGGCGTGGCTGAACAGGCCGGCGGCCTGTTCGAGGTTGCCCAGGACGATCTGGGTCATGCGGTCGTGCAGACCGTCGGCGATCAACCGGGCTTCAGCGTCGCTGAACTGGCCGGCCACGTAGAACGCGATGCCGCGCTCCAGGCGCTGGATTTTCGCCAGGCCGCAGTTACGGGCAATGTCGCTGGCCTTGCTCGACCACGGCGAGATGGTGCCGAAACGCGGCAGCACCAGAAACAGACGACCGGTCGGTTCCTGTACCGGAACGCTTGGACCGTACTTCAGAAGGCGCGCAAGCACCTGCTGTTCGTCGCCGGTCAGGACGCCGGTAACTTCGGCGAAGTGAGCGAATTCAGCATACAGGCCACTGACAGCCGGAACCTTCTGGCTCAGTTGCTCAAGGAGTTTGCTGTGGCGAAAGGCAGAAAGGGCAGGAGCGCCGCGCAGGATCAACATCTTCGGGACAGCCTCGGGAAGGGGTGTGCTTTGAGGCCGTGCATTCTAGCCTAAACAGCCCGCGACAGCACCCGAAACGCTACGCACGGTTGCACCCGGACGTCGATCTGTGTTTCTGCCTTGAAAGTCAGGTTAACTGAATGTGTAACAACAGCTTATTTTAACGGTGAAAAAATGCAGACAAGGCCCATTTCTGCGGGGTTTCGGCCGTTTTTGTGATGTCTAGCAGACAAGCCCCTCGCTGTCGAGATATGGCGCCCGTGGTCCTTTGCGTATACTGCGCAGATGTTTTTCCCAACGGCTTTGCGTCCGCGGTACGCCAAATGGCTGATCGCAACCGGACTCTTCCTGATGCTCGGTGGCTGTGTTGATAAACCCAACACGCTCGAGCGCGTAAAGGAGGATGGTGTGCTGCGGGTGGTTACCCGAAACAGCCCCGCCACCTACTTTCAGGATCGCAACGGTGAAACCGGCTTCGAATACGAGCTGGTGAAGCGCTTCGCCGACGATCTGGGGGTCGAGCTCAAGATCGAGACCGCCGACAACCTGGACGACCTGTTCGACCAGGTCGGCAAGCCCAATGGCCCGGTACTGGCGGCTGCCGGGCTGGTCAGCAGCGAAGAACGCAAGAAGCAGGTGCGCTTCTCGCACTCCTATCTGGAAGTCACCCCGCAGATCATCTACCGCAACGGCCAGTCTCGGCCAACCGATGCGAAGGATCTGGTGGGCAAGAAGATCATGGTGCTCAAGGGCAGCACCCACACCGAACAACTGGCGCAGCTGAAACAGAAATTTCCCGGCATCGAATACGAAGAGTCTGACGCGGTCGAGGTCGTCGATCTCCTGCGCATGGTGGACGAAGGTCAGATCGACCTGACACTGGTCGACTCCAACGAAGTGGCGATGAACCAGGTGTATTTCACCAACATCCGGGTCGCCTTCGACCTCGGTGACGCCAGCAACCAGAGCTGGGCCGTCGCGCCGGGCGACGACAACAGCCTGCTCAACGAAATCAACGAGTACCTCGACAAGGTCAAGAAAAACGGCACCCTGCAACGCCTCAAGGATCGTTACTACGGGCATGTCGACGTTCTCGGCTACATGGGCGCCACCACCTTTGCCCAACACTTGCAGCAACGCCTGCCCAAGTACGAACAGCACTTCAAGTCGTACGCCAAGAAAGAGAAAGTCGACTGGCGCCTGCTGGCGGCCATCGGGTACCAGGAATCGTTGTGGCAACCGGCCGTCACGTCCAAGACCGGCGTGCGCGGCCTGATGATGCTGACCCAGAACACCGCGCAGGCCATGGGCGTGTCCAACCGCCTGGACCCCAGGCAGAGCATCATGGGCGGCGCCAAGTACCTGGCCTACATGAAAGACCAGCTCGACGACTCGATTCAGGAACCGGACCGTACCTGGTTTGCCCTGGCGGCCTATAACATCGGCAGCGGCCACCTCGATGACGCCCGCAAACTGGCGGCCAAGGAAGGGTTGAACCCGGACAAATGGCTGGATGTGAAGAAGATCCTGCCGCGCCTGTCGGAAAAGAAGTGGTACAGCAAAACCCGTTACGGCTACGCCCGTGGCGGCGAACCGGTGCATTTCGTGGCGAACATCCGTCGGTACTACGACATCCTGACCTGGGTCACGCAGCCGCAGCTTGAAGGCGATCAGGTCGCCGAGGGCAAACTGCTTGTGCCGGGGATCGACAAGACCAAGCCGGCGCAGGAGCCTGCGCCGCTTTAAAAACCACCACCAAACCACTGTAGGAGCGAGCCTGCTCGCGATGAGGCCCTTTCAGTCACATCAACTGTGTCTGTCAGACCGCTATCGCGAGCAAGCTCGCTCCCACAGGGTTTCGTGTCGTTCTTTAAGCTTTGGCAGCAGCCGCCAGAATCAGCGCCTTCATTTCCGAAACAGCCGACTTGAAGCCAACGAATAGCGCATGGGCCACCAGCGCATGGCCGATGTTCAGTTCGTTGATGCCCTTGATCGCCGCCACGGCTTCGACGTTGTGGTAGTGCAGGCCATGGCCGGCATTGACGATCAGGCCCTGGGCCAGACCGAAGGCCACGCCATCAGCCACACGCTTGAGTTCTTCGGCGACTTCGGTCGGGGTTTCTGCGTCGGCGTAACGCCCGGTGTGCAGTTCGATGGCCGGCGCGCCGACACGGCGGGAGGCTTCGATCTGCCGCTCATCTGCATCGATGAACAGCGACACTTCGGAGCCGATCTTCGACAGGCGCTCAACCGCGGCCTTGATCCGCGCTTCCTGCCCTGCCACGTCCAGACCACCTTCGGTGGTCAGTTCCTGGCGGGTTTCAG
The DNA here is from genome assembly GCF_056400405.1 of Pseudomonas sp. P5_B3. Lineage (NCBI taxonomy): Bacteria > Pseudomonadati > Pseudomonadota > Gammaproteobacteria > Pseudomonadales > Pseudomonadaceae > Pseudomonas > Pseudomonas sp. P5_B3. The sequence continues at coordinate 11,295 of NZ_JBFULI010000037.1, forward strand.
GTACCAGGCAAATGTGCGCCGGGCGGATGCGTTCGGCGAACTGCATCATTTCTTCGGTGACACCCATTTCGAAGTTCATGCGGGTTTGCAGCACATCCTTGAGCAGCAGAACGTCGCGCTCCTGAATGTGCCGACGGTCTTCGCGCAGGTGCACGGTGATGCCGTCCGCGCCCGCCTCTTCCGCGTCCAGTGCCGCCTTGACCGGGTCCGGGTAACGGGTGCCCCGGGCCTGACGCAGGGTGGCAACGTGGTCGATGTTCACGCCAAGAAGAATGCGGGTGCTGGTGGTCACGGAAAGCGCTCCAGAAGAAGAGAAAGTTCGGTGCACAGCATACACAAGGAATTTACGGCTTTCGAAACAACTCTCGGGAAACCAGCGGTCGACCGCCCAAGTGAACGGCCAACGCCTGACGCATCAAGCGTTTGGCTGCCGACAACGCGCCCGGCGCACTCCAGTCTGCATCGGCCATGGCCAGCAGTTCGGCGCCATTGAACAGGCCCGGTTGCAGCAGGTAGACACGCTCAAGCCCCGCATCCACTTGCAAACGGTAGAGGCCGTCCGGCGCGATGGGCTGATCATGAATATCAGTCGTCAGGGAAAAACCGTAGCCGAGGTCATCGAGCAAGCGCCACTCGAAGGAGCGCAGCAAGGGCTCCAGTGGTCGACCCTCGGCCAGGGCCAGCAAGGTGGCGGCGTAATGATCGAACACCGAAGGGAGCGGATCTTCAGCGGGCAACAAGCGAATCAGCAGCTCATTGAGATAAAGACCGCTGAACAGTGCCTCGCCATTGAGCCAGGTGGAAACCCCGGCACTTTCCATGCGCCCGACATTCTTCAGCTCACCCCTGCCCCGGAATTCCACTTCCAGCGGTACGAACGGCCGCGCCAACGTCCCGGCCTTGCCCCGGGCACTGCGCAACACCGCCCGCAGTCTGCCTTGTGGCGTCAGGAAATCCACCAACGCGCTGGTTTCGCGGTAGGCGCGGGAGTGCAGGACGTAGGCGGGTTGGGCGATGGGTTGGGACATGGAAATCGCAGATCTCGATGAAGAAGCAGATATTACTGACAACCCCAAAACCACTGTAGGAGCGAGCCTGCTCGCGATGAGGGACTAACATTCAACACACTCGTTGACTGACAGACCGCTATCGCGAGCAGGCTCGCTCCTACAGTTACATCACTTGGGTCCGGCTTTACAGGTCGCCGTAACCCAACGAACGCAACGCACGCTCGTCATCGGACCAGCCACCCTTAACCTTGACCCACAGGTTGAGCATGATCTTGGAATCGAACAGCAACTCCATGTCCTTGCGCGCTTCGGTGCCGATGCGCTTGATACGCTCGCCCTTGTCGCCAATGATGATTTTCTTCTGGCCATCGCGCTCGACGAGGATCAAGGCATGGATGTGCAGGGTCTTGCCCTGCTGCTTGAACTCTTCGATTTCAACGGTGATCTGGTACGGCAGCTCGGCGCCCATCTGGCGCATGATTTTCTCACGCACCAGTTCAGCGGCGAGGAAACGGCTACTGCGGTCGGTGATCTGGTCTTCCGGGAAGAAGTGATCGTTTTCCGGCAGGTGCTCGGCAATCACTCGTTCCAGCGCATCGAGGTTATGCCCGTGCTGCGCGGAAATCGGGATGATCTGCGCATTCGGCAGCTGCTCCTGCAACCAGCTCAGGTGCGGCATCAGCTCGGCCTTGTCTTCGATACGGTCGGTCTTGTTCAGCGCCACGATCAGCGGGCCGGTCACGTACTGGACGCGCTCGAGAACCATCTGGTCCTCTTCGGTCCACTTGGTGCGGTCCACCACGAAGATCACCACGTCGACGTCTTTCAACGCCGCCGAAGCGGTCTTGTTCATGTAGCGGTTCAGAGCCTTTTCGCCGCCCTTGTGCATGCCAGGGGTGTCGACGTAGATCGCCTGCACGTCGCCCTCGGTCTTGATGCCGAGCATGTTGTGACGGGTGGTTTGCGGTTTGCGCGAGGTGATCGCCAGCTTCTGACCCAGGATGTGATTCAGCAGTGTGGACTTGCCCACGTTCGGACGGCCGACGATGGCAACATAGCCACAGCGAGTTGCGTTTGTATCAGTCATTGCCATTCTCCACACCCAGGGCAATCAGAGCTGCGGCGGCCGCTACCTGTTCGGCAATACGACGGCTCACACCCTGACCTCGGCTTTTTTCATTCAGTAAGATGATTTCGCATTCGACGAAGAACGTCCGGCAATGCGGCTCACCCTGGATATCCACCACTTCGTAACGCGGCAGCTCACAACCACGGGACTGCAGGAATTCTTGCAGGCGGGTCTTTGGATCTTTGTTGGTGTCGACCAGCGTCAAGCCTTCGAACTCTCCGGCCAGCCAGGCAAGCACACGTTCGCGGGCCATTTCCATGCCGGCATCGAGGTAGATCGCACCGATCAGCGCTTCCAGTGCATCGGCCAGAATCGACTCGCGACGGAAACCTCCACTTTTCAGCTCGCCCGAACCCAGGCGCAGGTATTCGCCCAGATCGAAACCACGGGCCAGTACGGCCAGAGTCTCACCTTTCACCAGACGCGCGCGCAAACGCGACAACTGGCCTTCGCGGGCCAGCGGGAAGCGCTCGAACAACGCCTCGCCGGCGACGAAATTGAGAATGGCGTCACCGAGGAATTCCAGGCGTTCGTTGTTACGCCCGGCAAAGCTGCGGTGAGTCAGGGCCAGGACCATCAGTTCCTGATCCTTGAAGGTGTAGCCGAGCTGACGCTCTAGACGGCTTAAGGAGACGCTCACGGTTTACCCACGCTGAGTTCGTGGCTGGATTCCACCGCCATCGCCGTGAGGCGGCGCAGGCTTGGGACAATTAACGCTGTGTTCAAAAATAACGTCCTGAATATCATTGTTTTCATGCATCTGGCGCCCATTGTGCCGGTTCCAGAAATGCATTCGGCGCTGTGTTCAACAGCGCCGTGTTTGATTACTTGATCAGGCCAACCCGCGAGAAATTCGGCAGGTGACTGAGTTTGGGTTCCGGCCAGCTCATCCAGACCGCGAAGGCCTTGCCGACGATATTCTTGTCGGGAACCATGCCCAGCAGATCCTTGGGAATGCTTGGATCATCCCAGTAGCGACTGTCGTTCGAGTTGTCGCGGTTATCGCCCATCATGAAGTAGTGCCCGGCGGGCACGGTCCACGAATGGTCCGGCATGGCGCGGTAGCGGCTCATTTCCTTGCGGATCATGTGCTCGGCCGCACCGAGTTTTTCCTTGTAGAGCTCAGCGCTGCCCAGCGTGCCCGGCTCGGAGCCGACCAGTTGTTCGGCAATCGATTGACCGTTGACGAACAGGCGCTTGTCGGCGGTATAACGAACCGTGTCACCCGGCAGGCCTACTACACGCTTGATGTAGTTGACGTTCGGGTCGCTCGGGTAGCGGAACACCATCACATCACCGCGCTGCGGATCACCGACTTCGATGATTTTCTTGTCGATCACCGGCAAGCGGATCCCGTAGGAAAACTTGCTCACCAGAATGAAGTCGCCGACATCCAGGGTTGGCTTCATCGAACCGGAAGGAATCTGGAACGGTTCCACCAGGAACGAACGCAGCACCAGCACGATGAACAACACCGGGAAGAACGACTTGCCGTATTCAACCAGCAGCGGTTCCTTGCTCAGTTTCTCGACCACTGCCCCATCAAGCTGGCTCACACTGCCCTGATAGGCATTGATGGCAGACCGGCGCCGTGGCGCCAGGAACAACAGATCGAGCAACGCCAAAAGACCGCAGACGAATACGGCGATGACCAGCAACAGCGGGAAATTTAGTGACATAGGACCTAACTATCCAACCTGAGCACTGCAAGGAAGGCTTCCTGTGGAATTTCCACGTTGCCGACTTGCTTCATGCGTTTCTTACCGGCCTTTTGCTTTTCCAGCAGCTTTTTCTTACGGCTGACGTCACCACCGTAGCATTTGGCCAATACGTTCTTTCTGAGCGCCTTGACGGTTGTCCGCGCCACAATCTGCCCGCCAATGGCGGCCTGGATTGCCACGTCGAACATCTGCCGCGGAATCAGTTCCTTCATCTTCTCGGTCAACTGGCGACCTTTGTAGTGCGAGTTGTCACGGTGCACGATCAGCGCCAGGGCATCGACCTTGTCGCCGTTGATCAGCACGTCCAGCTTCACCAGGCTAGCCGATTGGTAACGATCGAAATGGTAGTCCAGAGAAGCATAGCCGCGACTGGTGGATTTCAGACGATCAAAGAAGTCCAGTACCACTTCGTTCATCGGCAGGTCGTAGGTCACTTGTACCTGAGAGCCTAGGAACAGCATGTCGACCTGTACACCGCGTTTTTCGATGCACAGGGTAATGACGTTGCCCAGGTGCTCTTGCGGCACAAGAATATTGGCGCGCACGATCGGCTCGCGCATGTCTTCGATGGACGACAGGTCCGGCAGCTTCGACGGGTTATCGACGTAGATCGTCTCACCGGTCTTGAGCAACAGCTCGAAGATTACCGTCGGCGCCGTGGTGATCAGGTCCAGGTTGTACTCGCGCTCCAGGCGCTCCTGGATGATTTCCATGTGCAGCATGCCGAGGAAGCCGCAACGGAAGCCGAAGCCCAGGGCGTCCGAGCTTTCCGGCGTGTACTGCAGCGACGAGTCGTTCAGGGTGAGCTTTTGCAGCGCCTCGCGGAAGTCTTCGAAGTCGTCGGAGCTGACCGGGAACAGACCGGCGTACACCTGCGGCTGGATGCGTTTGAACCCCGGCAGCACGTCGACGTCCGGCGTCGTGCTCAAGGTCAGGGTATCGCCCACTGGCGCACCGTGAATGTCCTTGATGCTGGCGATGATGAAGCCCACTTCACCGGCCTTCAGGTCAACGGTCGGGGTGTGTTTCGGGTTGAATACACCGACGCTGTCCACCAGGTGGATCTTGCCGGTGGATTTGACCAGGATCTTGTCGCCCTTCTTCACGCGGCCGTGGCGCACGCGTACCAGGGAGACAACGCCCAGGTAGTTGTCGAACCAGGAGTCGATGATCAACGCTTGCAGCGGATCTTCGATGTTGCCGGTCGGCGCTGGAATGGTGGTCACCAGGCGCTCGAGCACTTCATCGACGCCCAGACCGGTCTTGGCAGAGCAAGTGACCGCGTCGGTGGCATCGATGCCGATGATTTTTTCGATTTCTTCTCTGACGCGGTCCGGATCAGCCTGTGGCAGGTCGATCTTGTTCAGCACCGGCATCACTTCCAGGCCCTGTTCGATCGCCGTGTAGCAGTTGGCAACCGACTGTGCTTCAACGCCTTGACCGGCATCGACCACCAGCAGCGCGCCTTCACAGGCAGCCAGCGAACGGCTCACCTCATAGGTGAAGTCAACGTGGCCGGGGGTATCAATGAAGTTCAGCTGGTAGTTGATACCGTCGCGAGCCTTGTAATACAGGGTGACGCTGTGCGCCTTGATGGTGATCCCGCGTTCACGCTCGAGGTCCATGGAGTCCAGGACCTGGGCTTCCATTTCGCGCTCGGCCAGGCCGCCACACATCTGGATGAAGCGATCGGCCAGCGTCGACTTGCCATGGTCAATGTGGGCGATGATGGAGAAATTGCGGATATGACTCAAATCACTCACGGATCAACACTCAAAAAGGCTGCAGGCATGGCCCGCCGAAAAATAGCCGGGAATTGTACCTGATCCACGGCGCAAGCGTCACGTTTGCAGGTCAGACGGTGCCTACAAAAACGCCCCGGTCTTGCGACCGGGGCGTTTTTTATTACCTGTCAGGCCGGAAAATACCCGCCATCAACCGGCTCGACGCAATAACCAGAGCCCCGCCACGGCACAAATACCCGCCGGCAGCAGCACCGAAAGCAACGGTGGGAAGCCGAATACCAGGCTGGAAGGCCCCAACAGATCCTGAACGATGCGGAAGGTGAAGCCCACCAGCACACCGGTAAACACACGCTGGCCGAGAGTTACCGAACGCAATGGACCGAAAATGAAGGAAATGGCCATCAGCACCAACGCGGCAGTGACCAACGGCTGCAATACCTTGACCCAAAATGCCAGCCAATAGCGGCCATTGCTCAACCCCTGGTCCGCCAGATAGTGGATGTAACCCCAAAGGCCGCTGATCGACAGCGACTCCGGCACCATGACCACGGTGTTCAGCAACTGCGGGCTCAACGCGACTTCCCAACGCTCATCCGGGGTCGAAACCACTTCGGTGCTGCGCTCGTGGAACAGCGTGGTCGTGACATCCGTCAACTGCCAGTGATCCGTGTCGAACTCGGCACGCTTGGCGAAGCTGGCCGACAGCATGTGCCGTTCGTTGTCGAAACGATAACGGGTCACGCCATACAGGATGCCGTTGGGTTGTACCGAGTTGACGTGAATGAACTCATCGCCCTGGCGGTGCCACAAGCCGTGCTTGGCGCTTTGTGCATCACCGCTCCCCTGAGCCAGCGAGCGATTGGCCTGCGCGGTGGTTTCGGCAGGCGGCGCGATGTACTCGCCGACCAGCACACCGGCGAGCATCAATACCAGCATCGGTTTCATGACCGCCCAGACGATCCGGCCGATCGACACACCGGCAGCACGCATGATGGTCAGTTCACTGTTGCTGGCCAGGCTGCCCAGACCGATCAGGCAACCGATCAGCGCCGCCATCGGCAGCATTTCGTACATCCGGCGCGGCGCGGTCAGCGTCACATAACTCAGCACATCGAGCAGGGTGTAGGTATCGGTGACTTCACTCATCTCGTCAATGAAGGCAAACAGTGTCGCCAGGCCGAGAATGATCCCGAGCACTGCCAGAATCGCAATGAGTACGCTGCTACCAATGTAGCGATCCAGCTTAACCACGGGCCACCTCCAGCGCGCTGCGGCGACTCGCCCTCTTCAAACGCAGGGGCTCCCAATAAAGCAAGCCCAGGCCAATGACCAGGAAAATCCCGTGCACCCACCACAAGCCCAGCACTGCGGGGATCTTGCCCTTGTCGAGGGCACCGCGGGCGGCAATCAGAATGGTCAGGTAAGCCATATAAAGAAGAATCGCCGGCAGTAATTTGAGGAATCGGCCCTGACGCGGGTTGACCCGCGACAACGGCACCGCCATCAAGGTCACGATGAACACCAGCAACGGCAGTGACATACGCCATTGCAATTCGGCGCGCAAACGAATGTCTTCACTGCCGATCAACGTACGGGTCGGCATCGCATCACGGTCGGTGACTTCGTCGCTGACGTCCGGCTTTGGCAGCAACACACCATACTCGTCGTACTTGATCGCCCGGTAGTCGGCCTGCCCTGGATTACCGTCATAGCGATAGCCGTTATCAAGGATCAGGTAGCGGTTGCCGTCCGGGCGAATTTCCTGACGCCCCTTTTCCGCCACCAGGACAGAAATTCCGCGATCCTTGTTGTTGGAACTGATGTTCTTTTGCGAGATGAACACACCGCCCAGATTGACGCGGTCATCCGTCATGCGCTCGGTGTAGGTGACCCGGGTACCGTCTCGCAGGGCCTGGAAACGCCCTGGCTCCAGGGTATCGAATTCAGTCAGGGCGTCCTGCTTGTTCAGCAGCAACTGAAACTGGTTGGCCCCTTGTGGCGCCAGACTCAGGCTCAGCCACGCCACGATGAGTGCAACCAGGGTGGCCGGAAACATTGTCATCCAAACCAGCCGCTGCTGGCTCATGCCGGTAGCCGAGAGCACGGTCATTTCACTATCGAGGTACAGGCGTCCGTAGGACAACAGGATCCCGAGAAACAGGCCCAGCGGCAGAATCAGCTGGAGAAACCCCGGCAGACGAAAGCCCATGATCAGGAACAGCGAACCCGGATCCAGCAGGCCCGAGGCCGCCTGGGCGAGGTATTTGATGAAGCGCCCGCTCATGATGATGACCAGCAGCACGGCGCTGACGGCGCTCAAGGTCAACAGGACTTCGCGGGATAGATAACGGAAGACGATCAAACCAGACACTCCAGGGTTGTCAGGCTAAGGCGGCCAAACAAGCAAACGTATCGGACAGCCCGCAAGGCAGAGCCGCCGAAAAAAAGATGGCGCATTATCCTGTGATTGGGTGCACCTGTCACTGCGCAAGCTCAAGCAGCCGGTCAAAGCACCGAAGATCGTACAACCGAGGGTTGTCAGCCGCCGGTAGCGAGGTTCAAACTGCGGCCTTTGTGGCCGGTCGATCCCGGCGCCTTTCTTTTGCTTTCTATTTAAATGCAGGCAAGTGACGCACATAGGGTGTCGGGCGCTTGCGTGCTAACCATCAATTCAGGGACCCGGACATGGAACTGGTTGTAAAAAGCGTCAACCCGGAAACGTTGAAGACCGCCACGCTGGTGGTTTCCGTTGGCGAAGGCCGCAAGCTCGGCGCTGTTGCCAAACAACTCGACGAACTGAGCGGCGGCGCGATCAGCGCAGTGCTCAAGCGCGGCGATCTGGCCGGCAAGGTTGGCCAGAGCCTGTTGCTGCACAGCCTGCCGAACCTCAAGGCCGAGCGTGTGCTGCTGGTAGGCGTTGGCAAGGACGACGAACTGGGTGACCGCCCGTTCCGCAAAATCATCGCCGGCATCCTCAATACCCTCAAAGGCCTGGGCGGCAGTGATGCGGTGCTGGCCCTGGACGAAATCGTGGTCAAGGGTCGCGACAGCTACGGCAAGACCCGTCTGCTGGCGGAAACCCTGATCGATGGCGAGTACCAGTTCGACCAGTTCAAGAGCCAGAAAGCCGAACCCCGCGCCCTGAAGAAAATCACCCTGCTGACCATCAAGGCGGCTCAAGCTGAAGTGCAGCGCGCCGTGGCCCACGCCACTGCCATCGCCAACGGCATGGCCTTCACCCGCAACCTGGGCAACCTGCCGCCAAACATCTGCCACCCGACCTTCCTCGGTGAACAGGCCAAAGACCTGGGCAAAGAGTTCAAGGAACTGAAAGTCGAAGTCCTCGACGAGAAGAAGATCAAGGCCCTGGGCATGGGCTCGTTCTACGCCGTCGGCCAGGGCAGCGCCCAGCCACCGCGCCTGATCGTCATGCAATACAACGGCGGCAAGAAATCCGAGAAGCCGTACGCGCTGGTCGGCAAAGGCATCACCTTCGACACCGGCGGCATCAGCCTGAAGCCGGGCGCCGGTATGGATGAAATGAAGTACGACATGGGCGGCGCCGCCAGCGTGTTCGGTACCCTGCGTGCCGTGCTGGAGCTGAAGCTGCCGATCAACCTGGTGTGCATCCTGGCCTGTGCCGAGAACATGCCGAGCGGCAACGCTTCGCGCCCGGGCGACATCGTCACCACCATGAGCGGCCAGACCGTGGAAATCCTCAACACCGACGCCGAAGGCCGTCTGGTGCTGTGCGACGCCCTGACCTACTCCGAGCGCTTCAAGCCGCAAGCGGTGATCGACATCGCCACCCTGACCGGTGCCTGCGTGGTCGCCCTGGGTTCCCATACGTCGGGCCTGCTGGGCAACAACGACGAACTGATCGGCCAACTGCTGAGCGCCGGCAAGGCTGCCGACGACCGCGCCTGGCAACTGCCGCTGTTCGATGAATACCAGGAACAGCTTGACAGTCCATTTGCCGACATCGCCAACATTGGCGGCCCGAAAGCCGGCACCATCACCGCGGCCTGCTTCCTGTCGCGCTTCACCAAGAACCTGAACTGGGCTCACCTGGACATCGCCGGCACGGCCTGGACCAGCGGCGGCAAGGACAAGGGCGCCACTGGCCGTCCGGTTCCCCTGCTGACCCAGTACCTGCTGGACCGCGCCAAAGCCTGAAACCGATGATGGGCTGCGGCGTCACTTTCCAGTGACGCCGTTTGCCGCTCTGGAACCGCAATGACCAAAGTCGACTTCTATATCCTGCCCAGCGCCGATCCTTCGGCACGCCTGGACTTTGCCTGCAAGCTCACCGAGAAAGCCTGGCGCATGGGCCACCGCATCTACCTGCATTGCAGCGATGCGGCCCAGCGTGACGATCTCGATGCGCGGTTGTGGGCGTTCAAGGGCGAAAGCTTCGTGCCCCACGGCCCTGCCGACAGCGAACCTGACGGTTTGATTGTTTTGGGGTTGGGCAATGACTGCGGACAACATCAGGACCTGCTGGTCAATCTCGACCTGAAAGTCCCGGCCTTCGCCAACAAGTTCGCCAGAGTGGCGGAAGTGGTGGTGGAGGATCCGACGATCAGAGCGGCCGCGCGGGAGAGTTTCCGTTTCTACCGCGAACAGGGCTATCCTCTGCAAGATCACCGTTTACAGCGACTCTGAGCCTTTCAATGGACACTCCAAAACCGCTGCAACAGTCCGCGCACCTGCTGGACGACCTCGAGTCGATCCGCCAACTGCTCGGCGATGACAACCTGCAACCGCCCCTGCTGACCGACACGGTCGAGGACGGTGACCAGGAACAGATTCCTATGCTGTTCGACGCCGTCAGCGAGCCTTCGCCACCCGTTGTTTCGACAGCCCCGCCCCCCATCGTTGAACCTGTCACCGCGACGACATCGACGCCTGCCGCCAGCAAGAACCCGGATGACTTGCTGCACCTGGACAGCGAATTGCGCGCCGCCGCGCAGTTGATCATGCAAGACGTGATCGACGATTTCGCCCCGCACATCGAGACCGAAATCAAACGCCGCCTCAGTGCACGACTGGAGCGGTTGTTGAGCCAGTACAACGACTGAACAACTTACGGCGGGGGCTCTTCTGTGGGAGCGAGCTTGCTCCGGGCGGCGATCCGACGATAGCGGTCGAACAGACACATCGATGTTGAATGTGACGCCCTCATCGCGAGCAAGCTCGCTCCCACATAAAAGCCTCGCTACGGGCAACCTTCAGGTGCTCAAGTAACGCCCAATCAATGCAATCCCGCTGACCAGCACCAGCCACGTCACCAGGCGCACGAACGCCTCGCGAGACAACCTCATGGTCAGCCGTCGACCAAACCACAGCCCCAGCGCCATCGCCGGCAACAGACAAACCGCCAGCACCAGCAACGGTAAATCGGCATACACACCGGCGATTGCAAACAGGCTCAAACGCACCACCGTACTGCAGCTGATCAACGCGCTTTGGGTGGCCCGAGCCGCCTCCTTGGGCAAACGGCTGTTCAGATAGATCGCATACAAAAAACCGCCGCTGCCAAACAACGCGCCAAACATTCCGCCCACCGTCCCCATCGGCACCGCCCAAGCGGCGGACAACTGCGCCGGACGTGCCTTTATCCACAGGCTGTAAATCGCATAGGCGCTGATAAACACCCCCATCAACAACAGCAACAGGTCGGACTTGAGGTTCAGCAGAAAAATCACCCCCAGCGTGCACCCCACGGCCATGCAGGGCAGTAACCGCAACAGCTCCGGCCTCGCCACATCGCGCCGCGAAGGCAACAGATTGCCAAATGCCGCGACAAAATCGAGCAACACCAGCAACGGCACGATCTTCGACAGCGGCATGAACAGAATCAGGATCGGCCCCGCCACCAGCGCCGTACCGAAGCCGGCGATGCCGAACACGATGTAGGCCAGGGCGATGCCCGTACCGATGGTCAGCCAGTTCGCAGCACCGAAATTCCATTGACCTAACAACTCAAGCACGCTCATTCCCCTGTCTTCCTTGATTACCGACAACGACTTTAACCTTCTGGGAGCGAGCTTGCTCGCGATGGCGTCTTAAAATTCACCGACGATGTCGCCTGCTGGACCGCTATCGTCGGATCGCCGCCCGGAGCAAGCTCGCTCCCACAAAAAGCCTCCCAGAAGGGAATTGTGCAGGATCATGGAGATTGACCACAGAATGCCTTTAAACTGCGCCCCATGATTAAAGATCCCTTTGCAAGACTCGGCCTGGACCGCGAAGTCCTGACCGTCAGCCAACTCAACGGCCGCGCGCGGGTGTTGCTCGAAGACGTGTTCAGTAACATCTGGGTCGAAGGCGAAATCTCCAACCTCGCCCGTCCGGCGTCGGGCCATGTGTACTTCACCCTCAAGGACAGCGGCGCCCAGGTGCGTTGCGCGCTGTTTCGGCAAAACGCGGCACGGGTTCGCCAGGCCTTGAAGGACGGCCTGGCGGTCAAGGTGCGCGGCAAAGTCTCGCTGTTCGAAGGGCGCGGTGATTATCAGCTGATCCTCGATACCGTGGAGCCGGCCGGTGATGGCGCCTTGCGCCTGGCCTTCGACGCACTCAAGGAAAAACTCAGCGCCGAAGGCCTGTTCAGTGCCGAGCGCAAGGTCCCGCTACCGGCGCACCCGCAACGCATCGGCATCATCAGTTCGCCCACCGGCGCGGTGATCCGCGACATCATCAGCGTGTTCCGCCGTCGCGCACCGCAGGTGCAGTTGACCCTGATCCCCACCGCCGTACAGGGCCGCGAAGCCACCGCGCAGATTGTCCGTGCCCTGAAACTGGCAGATGCCCGGGGTTTCGACGCACTGATCCTGGCCCGAGGCGGCGGTTCGCTGGAAGATCTCTGGTGCTTCAACGAAGAAGCCGTGGCCCGCGCCGTAGACGCTTGCGTGACGCCAATTGTCAGCGCCGTCGGCCATGAAACCGACGTATCGATCAGCGACTTCGTGGCCGACGTTCGCGCGCCCACCCCTTCCGCTGCCGCCGAATTGCTGGCACCGGACTCCGGCGATCTGGTGCGTCGGGTCGAAAGCCTGCACCGACGGTTGGTGATGCGCATGCGTGACCGCTTGATGCGCGATCGACTACGCCTGGAAGGCATTTCCCGGCGCCTGCGTCATCCCGGCGAGCGCCTGCGCCAGCAAGCACAACGCCTGGATGACCTGGACATGCGCATGCGCCGCGCGTTCGAGCGCAGCCTCAACACCCGTCGCGAACGCTTGATCCGCCTGGAAACCCGTTTGGCCGCACAACATCCGGGCCGGCAACTGGCAATGCTTCGCCAGCGCCTCGACAGCCTGGCCGAACGCCTGCCGCGCGCGATCCGCGAAGGGCTGAAGAACCGTCGCTTGCAGTTGCAAAGCCAGATGCAGACGCTGCATGTGGTCAGCCCGCTGGCGACCCTCGGCCGTGGCTACAGCATCTTGCTGGACGAGCGCGGCAACGCGATCCGCAGCGCCGCGCAAACCCATAACGGCCAGCGTCTCAAGGCCAAGTTGGGCGAAGGCGAACTGCAAGTGCGGGTCGAAGACAATCACCTGACGCCTGTCACCCTTTCTTTACTGGACTGATCCATGCCGCGTTTCCTCGCTCCGCTGCTGTTGCTGTGCCTGACCGTCAACGCCAACGCCGACAGCTACATCACCCGCCTGTTGAACAAACCGGTGCCGGGCGGCGTTGCGGTGGTGGATCTGGGCACGTCCGCCCAGGCGCCAAAAGCCACTTATCAAGGCAAACCGGTGCTGGTGGTCAAGGAACAGAGCAACTGGCTGGCCATCGTCGGCGTGCCACTGACGGTCGAGCCAGGGGCTCAATCGGTCAGCAGCGGCGGTCATAATTTGAATTTTACGGTTGGCAACAAGAAGTACCCGGAACAGCGCATCACCCTGAAGAACACCCAACAGGTCAATCCGGACCCGGAGAATCTCAAGCGCATCGAGCGTGAACTGGCCGAACAGATTGCGGCCTACCGCACATTCAGCCCCAACACCCCGAGCAACCTGCTGCTGGACAAACCGGTGAACGGGCCGCTGTCGAGCAAGTTCGGCGTGCGCCGCTTTTTCAACGGTGAAGAGCGCAACCCCCACTCTGGCCTGGACTTCGCCGTGGGCGCCGGCACACCGATCAAAACCCCGGCCGCAGGCAAGGTGATCCTGATCGGCAACTACTTCTTCAACGGCAATACGGTGTTTGTCGACCACGGCCAGGGCTTTATCAGCATGTTCTGCCACATGTCGAAAATCGACGTGAAGGTGGGGCAACAACTGGCCCGGGGTGGCGTGGTCGGCAAAGTCGGTGCGACCGGCCGGGCGACCGGGCCGCATATGCACTGGAATGTCAGTCTGAACGATGCGCGGGTCGACCCGGCTATTTTCATTGGTGCGTTTCAGCCCTGATCCGTGAATAAGGCCTCTGGCCTCATCGCGAGCAAGCTCGCTCCCACAAGGATTGTGCTGTACCTGTGGGAGCGAGCTTGCTCGCGATGGCAATATCACAGACACCGAAAGCAGTCCGGCAGTGTCACCTCATCAATTGCGCACCACTCAAACCTCGCGCAAACAACAAAACAAACACTGCCATTCACAGCAATAAAATCTCGATAAATACCCGCTCACGAGTATTCCTCTCAATTTTTTTCGACTGCTTGCCAACCTTCACCCCCGCGGTTAGGGTTGAAGGCATGAAAACCTCTCACACCCTCATTCAGCTCCGCCAGCACCGCAGCCTGTGCCTTGTCAGCGCACGACTGCCGGGCTGAATCGTGGTGCCTCGTCCCAAGCGTAACTCCAAGAACTTTTGATCCACCGGCAGGCCGCCTTTTTTCGGCCCAGACAATAAGGATTTCCCGATGAGCATGCTCAAAGACCCGTCTTCGAAATACCGCGCGTTCCCGACCATCGACATCCCGGACCGCACCTGGCCATCGAAGACCATCACCGCCGCGCCGATCTGGTGCAGCTCGGACCTTCGTGACGGCAACCAGTCGCTGATCGAGCCGATGGACGCGGTCAAGAAGCTGCGCTTCTGGAAAACCCTGGTGCAGGTCGGCGTGAAGGAAATCGAAGCGTCGTTCCCGGCTGCCTCGCAAACCGACTTCGACTTCGTCCGCACCCTGATCGAAGGCAACCACATCCCTGACGACACCACCATCCAGGTGCTGACCCAGGGCCGTGAAGACCTGATCGAACGCACCTTCGAATCCCTGCGCGGCGCGAAGAAAGCCATCGTTCACCTGTACAACGCGACCTCCCCTTCCTTCCGCCGCATTGTCTTCAACCAGGACAAGGACGGGGTCAAGGCCATCGCCGTGAACGCCGCCAAGCTGTTCGTCAAATACGCCGCCCAGCAGCCGGACACCGAGTGGACCTTCGAATACTCGCCAGAAACCTTCAGCGCCACTGAGTTGGAGTTCGCCAAGGAAGTCTGCGATGCGGTGATCGAAGTCTGGAACCCGACGCCCGAGCACAAGATGATCCTCAACCTGCCGGCCACGGTGGAATGCGCGACCCCGAACATCTATGCCGACCAGATCGAATGGTTCGGCCGTCACATCAACCGTCGTGACAGTGTGATCATCAGCCTGCACACCCACAACGACCGTGGCACTGGCGTTGCTGCCACCGAACTGGGCCTGATGGCTGGCGCCGACCGTGTCGAAGGCTGCCTGTTCGGCAACGGCGAGCGTACCGGTAACGTCGACCTCGTGACCGTGGCCCTGAACCTCTACACCCAGGGCGTGAACCCTGAGCTGGACTTCTCCGACATCGACGGCGTGCGCAAAGTCGTCGAAGAGTGCAACCAGATCCAGGTGCACCCGCGCCACCCGTACGTCGGCGACCTGGTGCATACCGCGTTCTCCGGCTCGCACCAGGATGCGATCCGCAAGGGCTTCGCCCAGCAGAAACCGGACGAGTTGTGGGAAGTACCGTACCTGCCGATCGACCCGGCCGACATCGGCCGCAGCTACGAGGCGGTCATCCGCGTCAACAGCCAGTCGGGCAAGGGTGGCATCGCCTACCTCCTGGAACAGGAATACGGCATCAGCCTGCCGCGTCGCATGCAGATCGAGTTCAGCCAAGTTGTGCAGCGTGAAACCGACCGCCTCGGCCTGGAAATGACCGCCCAGCAAATCCACGCGCTGCTGCACAGCGAGTACCTGCAGGCCAACACCCCGTACGCGCTGGTCAGCCATCGCCTGCAGGAGGAAAACGGTCATAGCGCCGTTGAAGTGGAAGTGGCCAGCCAGGGCCAGGGCGAGACTAACCTGCACTGGCGCGGCAAGGGCAACGGCGCCCTGGAAGCGCTGGTGGCCGGCCTGCCGGTACCGGTGGAAATCATGGACTACAACGAGCACGCCATCGGCGCGGGCACCAATGCCAAGGCCGCGGCCTACATTGAACTGCGTGTGAACGGCGAGCGCGCGGTGCATGGCGTCGGCATCGACGAAAACATCACCACCGCGAGCTTCAAGGCCCTGTTCAGTGCGCTGAACCGTTCGCTGAGCCAGCCGGAAGCGAAAGCGGCGTAAGCCATCAGCCGAAAAGCAAAAGGCCCTGGGGTGTGAACCTCGGGGCCTTTTTGTTTGCCTGTCCGTTTTGTGTTGCCTGTCCCAGCCCCATCGCGAGCAAGCTCGCTCCCACAGTGTCCGCGTTCACACCGATCCACTGTGGGAGCGAGCTTGCTCGCGATGGCGGTCTATCAGGCAACAAAAATCTCAGGTGAACTGAAAGGTATCGGCATCCAGATTCGCCGGAAACCGCTGCCGATACGCCGCCAGTTCCACCGCATCCAAAGTCACCTTGAACACCCCGTCCGCCTCTCCGGCACTGAGCAGCGTCTCACCCTGGAAATCCAGCACCTGACTGTCACCCGTGTACGCAAAGCCTTTGCCATCCGTGCCAATGCGGTTCACCGCTGCTACATAGCACAGGTTCTCGATCGCCCGCGCCGGCAACAAGCGGTTCCAGTGCTGGCGCCGTGCACCTGGCCAGTTGGCGGTGTACAGCAGCAGGTCGGTGTCCTGGGCGTCGCGGCTCCACACCGGGAAGCGCAGGTCGTAGCAAATCAGCGGTCGCACGCGCCAGCCCTTGAGCTCGAACTGCACCTGGCGTTCGCCGGGGGTGTAGTGGTTGTGCTCACCGGCCATGCGGAACAGGTGACGCTTGTCGTAATGCAGCACCTCACCGTCCGGTCGCGCCCACAGCAGGCGATTGCGATGGCTGCCATCGGCCGCCTGAACGATCACGCTACCGGTAATCACTGCATCAAGTTGCGCCGCCTGAGCACGCAGCCATTTGCTGGTCGGACCATTTTCCGCTTCAGCGAGGGTCTCGGACTCCATGGAAAAACCGGTAGTGAACATTTCCGGCAGGATGATCAGGTCAGCGCCACGAGCCTGCTCCAGCAGTGGCTCGAAATGCTCCAGATTGGCCTGACGGTCGTGCCAGGCCAGGGACGTCTGGATCAGCGCCACGTTCAGATTGGACAATGCACTCAGATCACGCATAGTTTTTCCGCTGCTTCCCGCAGGGTCTCCTCACGCTTGGCAAAACACAGCCGCACCAGGCGCTGGCCTTCTGGCGGCGTCTGGTAGAACACGGAAATCGGGATACTCGCCACGCCATGCTCGCGCGTCATCCACAGGGCCATCTCGACGTCATTGAGGTCCGGGCGGATCTGCGAGTAATCGACCAGCTGGAAGTAAGTACCGGCCACGCGAGTAAAACTGAAGCGTGACGGCGTCAGCAGATCGCAGAACAGATCGCGCTTGGCCTGATAGAAGTCCGGCAGCTCTTCGACGTGTTCAGGATGCTCGGCCATGAAATCGGCCAAGGCATACTGCAGCGGTGTCACGCCGCAGAAACTGACGTACTGGTGCACCTTGCGCAATTCCGCCGTCAGGGCCGGGGGCGCGATCACGTAGCCGGTTTTCCAGCCGGTGACGTGGTAGGTCTTGCCGAACGAACTGACCACGAATGCACGCTGATACAGCTCTTCATGGGCCAGCACGCTGACGTGGGGTACGCCGTCATACACCAGGTGCTCGTAGACTTCGTCGCTGATCACATAGATATCGCGATCACGGATCAACGCTGCCAACTGGTCGAGTTCGGCACGGCTGATCAACGCACCACTAGGGTTGTGCGGAGTGTTGAGAATGATCATCCGCGTGCGCGGACTCATTGCCTCGGCGAGCTTCTGGAAGTCGATGCTGAAATCGTTCAGGCCCAGCTGCACATGTACACAACGACCGCCGGCCAGTTCTACCGAGGGCTCGTAGCTGTCGTAGGCCGGGTCAAACACAATGACTTCGTCACCGCTGTGGATAACTGCCTGGATGGCGCAAAAGATCGCCTGGGTCGCACCGGGGGTGACCGTCACTTCGTTATCGGCATCGACCTTGACACCATAGCTGCGGGCGATCTTCGCCGCGATCTGCTGACGCAACACCGGCAGCCCGGTCATTGGCGAATATTGGTTATGGCCGCTGGCGATATGCCGGCCGACCGCATCGCACAGGGCCTGCGGGGCAGCGAAATCGGGGAAGCCCTGGGACAGATTGAGCGCGCCGGTCTGTGCCGCGAGCTGAGACATCTGAGTGAAGATAGTGATGCCGACATTCGGCAGCTTGCTGGTGATCATCGGTGGTTCCCTGCTCTACACCCGGCTCTACGGCGGCGCGGGGGAGTCCGAGGATAGCCCAAACGGCGCCCATAAAAAAAGGGCGCTCTGGTGAGCACCCTTCTTATCGCCGAGCTCCTACATGAAGTGATGAATCACTTCTTGTCGCGGCGCTTCTTGTCGGCTTTCTTGTGGTGCGACATCAAGCGACGCTTCTTGTTGACCTGACGGTCGGTGAGCGTGTTCTTGTTGCCTTCGTACGGGTTCTCGCCACCCTTGAACTCGATGCGGATCGGCGTACCGACCAGCTTCAGGACACGACGGTAAGTGTTTTCCAGGTAACGAACGTAAGACTTCGGCACCTTCTCGATCTGGTTACCGTGAATCACGATGATCGGCGGGTTCGCACCACCCAAGTGGGCGTAACGCAGCTTGATCCGGCGGTTGTTGACCATCGGAGGGGCGTGCTCACCGACTGCATCTTCCAGGATCTGGGTCAGGCGGTTGGTCGGCCAGCGGGTTACTGCGGATTTGAACGAGTTCTGTACCGAGGCGTAGAGGTTGCCCACGCCGGTGCCGTGCAGTGCCGAGATAAAGTGAATATCGGCAAACTCGACGAAGAACAGGCGACGCTGCAACTCGATCTTGACGAAGTCGCGCTCGCTTGGCGTCATGCCGTCCCACTTGTTGATCGCGATGACCAATGCACGACCGGCCTCGAGGGCAAAGCCCAGCAGGTTGAGGTCGTGGTCCACCACGCCTTCGCGGGCGTCCATCACGAAGATCACCACGTTGGCGTCTTTGATCGCTTGCAGGGTTTTGACCACGGAGAACTTTTCGACTTCTTCGTGGATCTTGCCGCGCTTGCGCACACCGGCGGTGTCGATCAGCGTGTACTTCTCGTCATTACGCTCGAACGGGATGTAGATACTGTCGCGGGTGGTACCGGGTTGGTCATAGACGATGACCCGGTCTTCGCCGAGCATGCGGTTGACCAGGGTCGACTTGCCGACGTTCGGACGGCCGATGATCGCGATCTTGATCCCGTCTTTTTCGCTTGGGCCAGGAATGCGCTTGGCTTCCTCGCCTTCGGCGACGTCTTCTTCCTCGCCTTCTTCCGGCTCTTCTTCGTCTTTCGGGAATTCGCTCAGGGCGATTTCCAGCATCTGAGTAATGCCACGACCATGAGCGCCAGCGATCGGGATCGCGTGTCCCATGCCCAACGGAGCGAATTCGGCGCGGGCCATTTCAGGGTCGATGTTGTCGACCTTGTTGGCAACCACATAGGAACGCTTGTTACGTTTGCGCAAATGCTCGGCGATCATCTGGTCGGCGGCGGTAAAACCGGCCTTGGCATCTACCAGGAACAGCACGACATCCGCTTCTTCAATGGCCAGCAGCGATTGCTCGGCCATTTTTTCGTCCATACCGTGCTCGTCACCGGAGATACCACCGGTGTCGACCAGAATGTAGGAACGCCCTTGCCACTTGGCCTCACCGTACTGGCGATCACGGGTCAGACCGGACAAGTCGCCGACGATGGCATCACGAGTCCTGGTCAGGCGGTTGAACAAGGTGGACTTGCCGACGTTTGGTCGGCCCACCAGGGCGATTACGGGAACCATGCGGCTCTCCACTTCGTTATTTCAGAAAATACAAAAGCCGCTGCGTGGCAGCGGCTGGTGCTCGGGGCAGCGCCTGAAAGCGCTGCAAACCCCGGTAAACCGGAGCCGCCTGGGGGGTTAACCCCAAGCATAGTCGTTACTTGATGGTCAGGGCTTCCAGTTTGCCGCTGTTGCCATATACATAAATCGTGTCACCCATCACCAGCGGACGGGCACGCAGGCCGTCGCTGTCGATGCGCTCGCGGCCGACGAAACGACCGTCCACCTGACTCAGCAGGTGCAGGTAACCTTCCAGGTCACCGACTGCAACGTAGCTGGAGAACACTTCCGGGGCCGACAGTTGACGACGGGCCAGCGAATCGTTGCTCCACAAGGCTGTGGTGGAACGCTCGTCGACGCCTTCAACGGTGCCCGAAGACAGGCTCACATAAACGGTGCCCAGACCCTGGGCGACACCGGAGTAGCTGGAAGCATCACGCTGCCAGAGCTGACGGCCGCTTTGCAGGTCCAGAGCGGCAACGCGCCCCTGATAGCTGGCGACATACAGCGTCTCGCCCGACAGCAGCAAGCCACCGTCGATATCGACCACACGCTCCAGCTCCGAACGACCTTGCGGGATCGCTACGCGCTGCTCCCACACCGGTACGCCGTTGGAGATATCCACGGCAACCACTTTACCGGTCGACAGGCCAGCCACCGCGAGGCGGTTGGTCACGATCGGCGCACTGGTACCACGCAGGGTCAGTACCGCAGGCGTGCTGTCATAGATCCAGCGACGGTTACCGGTGGAGGCATCCAGGCCGATCAGGCGATCATCCTGAGTCTGAACCACCACAACGTCACCG
This sequence comes from Pseudomonas sp. P5_B3, assembly GCF_056400405.1. Taxonomy (NCBI): domain Bacteria; kingdom Pseudomonadati; phylum Pseudomonadota; class Gammaproteobacteria; order Pseudomonadales; family Pseudomonadaceae; genus Pseudomonas; species Pseudomonas sp. P5_B3. The sequence goes on from NZ_JBFULI010000037.1 coordinate 32,012, forward strand.
TTGTTGGCTGGCGGAGCCAGCACTTCGCTGGACACGCGAGCGCGCCACTTCTCTTCACCGTTGATAGCGTCCAGGGCAACGATTTCACCCTTGAGCGTACCGATGGTGACCAGACCGTAACCTACGCCAACGGCGCCGGAGACAGGCAGCTCGAGATCTTTCTTCCACTTGACGTCGCCCGTGTTGCGGTCCATCGCCATCAACACGCCAGTGACGTCGGCAGCATAGATGGTATCGCCATCGATGGCCGGAACCAGCATGTTGTAGGTTTCGCCCTGACCGTCACCGATCGAACGGCTCCACTGCTTGTGCAGAACCACTTCTTCCTTGAAGTCGACCAGTTCGGCCGGAGGCAATTCTTTTTTGCTGTTGCTGCTGCAACCCGCGGCCAACAAGGCCAGGGCCAGCAATGCTGCATGTTTCCAACGAATCACGTCACGCATCCCCTTTGGCCAGGTCGTCCAGCTTGATTTGCAGGCCACCGACCGCCGCTTCATCCGACAGTGCCGCCTTGGCTTTTTGATACGCCGCGCTCGCCTCATCGGTACGACCCAACTGCACCAGCAGGTCGCCCTTGAGCTCTTCGCGAGTGGCCAGGAATGCCTTGTCGGCATCGCCTTCGAGCAGCTTCAGTGCTTCGTCGGCCTTGTTCTGCGCGCCGAGTACCTGGGCCAGACGCTGACGGGCGATTTCGCCCAGCGCCGGGTTGGCCGGTTTGTCGACAATGGCTTTGAGCTCGCTGGCAGCGTCGTCCAGCTTGCCGCTGTCGACCGCAACCTTGGCCACGAACAGGCTGCCGTACTGCGCGTAGGCGCTGCCGCCGAACTCGCTGTTGAGCTTGCGGGCCAGGTCCGAAACACGGGCCGCATCAGGCTTGCCGTCAGGCGTCAGCGTGGTTTCGAGCAATTGCTGATAGAGCATCGAGGCGCCTTGCGACTGATTGCTCTGATACTTGTGGAACGCCTGCCAGCCGAACACGATGACCAGCGCCAACAGGCCGCCAGTGACCAGGGGCTTACCGTTGCGTGACCACCATTCCTTCAATTCCGCCACATGTTCGTCTTCGGTACTCGACACCCCAATACTCCTTAATCGCTAATTCGGCTGTTTAGACAGCTTCAACCCTGCACGACGCAGGTGGCCAGGTGAGCGGCAAGCGCATCCCAGGCAATGCTTTGTTGTTCGCCCTGGCCACGCAGGGGTTTGAAACCTACCACTTGCCGGGCCATTTCGTCGTCACCGAGGATCAGCGCATACAGCGCGCCGCTCTTGTCGGCTTTCTTGAACTGGCTTTTGAAACTGCCGGCGCCGGCATTCACTTGCAGGCGCAGGTTGGGCAACTGATCACGAACGCGCTCTGCCAGGGTCAGGCCGGCGAGCTCGGCGGCTTCACCGAAGGCGCAGAGGTAGACGTCGACCTGACGGGAGATCTCTTGCGGGATCTGCTCCAGGGTTTCCAGCAACAGCACCAGGCGTTCGATGCCCATGGCAAAACCAACGCCGGCGGTCGGCTTGCCGCCCATCTGCTCCACCAGACCGTCGTAACGGCCACCGGCACATACGGTGCCCTGGGCGCCGAGCTTGTCGGTGACCCACTCGAAAACGGTCTTGCTGTAGTAATCCAGCCCGCGAACCAGCTTCGGGTTGATCACGTAAGGAATGCCGGCAGCGTCCAGGCGAGCCTTGAGGCCCTCGAAATGCACGCGGGATTCTTCGTCGAGGTAGTCGGCCATTTTCGGCGCATCGACCAATACCGCCTGGGTATCGGCGTTCTTGGTATCAAGAACCCGCAGCGGGTTGGTTTTCAGGCGACGCTGGCTGTCTTCGTCGAGCTTGTCCATGTGCGCCGAGAGGAACTCGACCAGTGCTTCGCGATAACGACCACGGGATTCGCTGGTACCCAGGCTGTTGAGCTCGAGTTTTACCGCATCGCGGATGCCCAGTTCGCCCCACAGGCGCCAGGTCAGCACGATCAGCTCGGCGTCGATGTCCGGACCGTCGAGGTTGAACACCTCCACGCCGATCTGGTGGAACTGGCGATAACGGCCTTTCTGCGGACGCTCGTGGCGGAACATCGGGCCGATGTACCAGAGCTTCTGAACCTGGCCACCGCCGGTGATGCCGTGTTCCAGCACTGCGCGCACACAGGCCGCCGTGCCTTCAGGGCGCAGGGTCAGGGAGTCGCCGTTGCGGTCGTCGAAGGTGTACATCTCTTTTTCGACGATGTCGGTCACTTCACCGATGGAACGCTTGAACAGTTCGGTGAACTCGACGATCGGCATGCGGATCTGCTTGTAACCGTAGTTATCCAGCAGCCGCGAAACGGTGCCTTCGAAATGACGCCACAGGGGGGTCTGTTCGGGCAGGATGTCGTTCATGCCACGAATGGCTTGCAGAGACTTGCTCACAAAAATTCCTTAATTCGTTCGGCTCTTTTTAGCCAGGCTTAGCCGCGCGCAATAACGGCAGCGTCAGCTTCGACCTTTTCGGCCGCTTTCTGGCGGATCAAGCGTTCAAGCTCATCCACCAGATTGTCATTCGTCAGTTTCTGCGACGGCTTGCCGTCGATGTAAATCAGGTTCGGCGTGCCACCGGTCAAGCCAATATGGGCTTCCTTGGCTTCGCCCGGACCGTTGACCACGCAACCGATGACCGCGACATCCAGCGGTACCAGCAAGTCTTCGAGGCGCCCTTCCAGCTCGTTCATGGTCTTGACCACATCGAAATTCTGCCGCGAGCAGCTCGGGCAGGCGATGAAGTTGATGCCACGGGAACGCAGGTGCAGGGATTTGAGAATGTCGTAGCCGACTTTCACTTCCTCGACCGGGTCGGCCGCCAGCGAGATGCGGATAGTATCGCCAATCCCTTCGGCGAGCAGCATACCGAGGCCCACGGCAGATTTCACCGTGCCGGAACGCAAACCACCGGCTTCAGTGATGCCCAGGTGCAGCGGCTGGACGATTTCCTTGGCCAGCAGGCGGTACGCTTCGACGGCCATGAACACGTCGGAGGCTTTCACACTGACCTTGAAATCCTGGAAGTTCAGGCGCTCAAGGTGCTCGACGTGACGCAAGGCAGACTCGACCAGTGCAGCCGGGGTCGGCTCGCCGTATTTCTTTTGCAGGTCCTTTTCCAGGGAACCGGCGTTCACGCCGATACGGATCGGGATCCCGCGGTCACGGGCGGCATCCACCACCGCACGCACGCGGTCTTCGCGGCCGATGTTGCCCGGGTTGATCCGCAGGCAATCGACACCCAGTTCAGCTACGCGTAGAGCGATCCGGTAGTCGAAGTGAATGTCGGCAACCAAGGGTACTTTGACAAGCTGCTTGATCTTGCCGAAGGCTTCGGCGGCGTCCATGTCCGGTACGGAGACCCGCACGATATCGACGCCGGCCGCTTCCAGACGATTGATTTGCGCGACAGTGGCCGCGACATCGTTGGTGTCGCTGTTGGTCATGCTCTGCACAGCGATAGGTGCATCGCCGCCAACAGGCACGTTACCGACCCAGATCTTGCGGGATTCGCGACGTTTGATTGGAGATTCGCCGTGCATGACTTATTGACCCAACTTCAGGCGAGCAGTCTCGCCACTGGTGAACGGAGCGACATCAACCGGCTGGCCGTTGTAGCTGACCTGAGCGCCGCGGGCAAAGCCCAGACGCACGGTAAACGGTGGTTTACCATTGACTGCCAGGCTGTCGCCTTTGCGTTTGAGACCGCTGAACAGCACCTTGCCGCTACCGTCGGTCACTTGTGTCCAGCAATCGGCGGTGAACTGCACCTTGACCTGGCCTTGACCGGCCACTGGCGCGGTTACCGCTGGAGCAGGAGCGCTCGGGGCTGCCGGAGCAGTCACGACCGGGGCCGGGACGGCAGGCACCGCCGGCGTCACTGGCGCCGCGACAACTGGCGCCGGATTGTGAGCGGGTGCGGCTGGTGTTGCCGGCGCAGCAGGGACGGCCGGCGCAGTCGCCTGAGCATCCGCCGGCACTTCAGCCGGAGTGTCGGCCTGTGGCAGCACGAGGACGGTTCCGCCTTCGGTCTGACCTTCCACGACGGCCTGGTCTTCCGGCTCGTCCAGCGGATGAATCTGCGTAGTACCGTCGGCGCCTTCGACTTCAACGTGTTCCGGAACCAGCCCGATCAGGTCCTTGGTACGCATCGAGGTCTGATCCTGCCACCAGACGAAACCGCCACCGATCACCGCGATCAGCAACAGCAGGCTGACGATTCGCAGGATGGTGTGGGAAACCCGGACCGGCTCTTCGATACGACCCAGACTGTGAACACTGCTGCCCTGGGAGTCGGTACCGGTGGATTGATCGAATTGCTTGACCAGTACGGCCTGGTCCATGCCGAGCAATTTGGCATAGGTACGGATATAACCACGGGCAAAAGTATGCCCGGGCAACTTGTCGAAAGCGCCGGCTTCCAGATTGCTCAGGGAAGTGGTGGTGAGGTTGAGCTTGAGGGCCACTTCGGCCAGCGACCAGCCATTGCTTTCGCGGGCCTGGCGCAAAATCTCACCGGGGTTAACGCGATTCGCTGCTACAACTTCAGGATGCGCCGCTTTCATCATTGCTCCGACAGGTATTGCTGATATTCCGGCGTACCGGGATAGAGTCTTTTTAGTTGCAGGCCTTTGCTTGCGGCCTTGTCGCGGTCTTCGAACACTTTTGCCAGCCGAACGCCGAGCAACAGACTACGTGCATTTTGTTCGGAGAGCTGGCTAAAACGGTCGTAATAATCACGCGCGGGCACATAATGCCTGTCTTCGTAAGACAACTCAGCCATTTCCAGCAATGCACGAGGTTGTTGGCGGTTCAGGCGCAGGGCTTTTTCCAGTTGCTGCAGGGCCAGATCACGCTGACCGAGCATTGCAGCGGTCATGCCCAGGTTCTCGAACACCCGCGAACGCTCAGGATACAGTGTATCGGCGGCGGCTTGTTCAAAGCGCTCGTAGGCTTCCTTGTAACGTTTCTGCTCGAACAGAAAACTGCCGTAGTTATTGAGGATTCGTGCATCGGCGGGACGGGAAGACAGTGCCTTGCGAAAATGCTCGTCGGCAAGTGCAGGTTCCATCTCGGCCTGGAACACCAGCCCCAGTGCCGCATTGGCATCCGGGTCGGAGCCATCCAGCTCCAACGCTTTCTTCAGCGGAACCTTGGCGCGCTCGGTCATGCCTTGTTGCAAATACCCGATACCCAACTGAACGTACGCCTCACGCGCTTCATCGCGGCCCTTGCTGGTCTTCATCGGGTTGTAGTCACCCGAAAGCACGCAGCCAGCACACAGGCTGGCCAACAACAAAAGCAGCGCAAAGCGCAGGGACATAGAGATCCTCTCTTAGTTATTGTTCGCAGCGTTCGTCGCCAGATCGCTGTCGGCGTTCAACTCACGCACGGCGATGTAACGTTCGCTGCGACGGGTGCGATCCAGCACCTGCCCTACCAATTGACCACATGCGGCGTCGATGTCTTCACCACGGGTGGTGCGGACGGTGACATTGAAACCTGCATGGTGAAGCTGATCCTGAAAACGACGAATGGCGTTGTTGCTCGGACGCTCGTACCCGGAGTGCGGGAACGGGTTGAACGGGATCAGGTTGATCTTGCACGGGATGTTCTTGAGCAGCTCGATCATTTCCACCGCGTGCTCGACCTTGTCATTGATGTCTTTGAGCAAGGTGTATTCGATGGTCAGCACGCGCTTTTCGCCGAGATTCGACATATAGCGCTGGCACGACTCGAGCAGCATCTTAAGCGGATACTTCTTGTTGATCGGCACCAATTGGTTACGCAATGCGTCATTGGGTGCGTGCAGGGACAACGCCAGGGAGACGTCGATGTGCTTGGAGAGCTCATCGATCATCGGCACCACGCCAGAGGTCGACAGGGTCACACGGCGCTTGGAAATGCCGTAGCCCAGGTCGTCCATCATCAAATGCATGGCCGCGACGACGTTGTCGAAGTTCAGCAGCGGCTCACCCATGCCCATCATCACCACGTTGGTGATGGCACGGTCGACGGTTGCCGGGACGCTGCCAAAGGATTTGTTGGCAATCCACACCTGGCCGATGACTTCGGCGGCGGTGAGGTTGCTATTGAAACCTTGCTTGCCGGTGGAGCAGAAACTGCAATCCAGGGCACAGCCTGCCTGGGACGAAACGCACAAGGTGCCGCGTTTGCCCTGGGGAATGTATACGGTCTCGACGCAGCTGCCGGACGCCACGCGCACCACCCACTTGCGGGTGCCGTCGCTGGAGATGTCCTCGCTGACCACTTCCGGACCACGGACCTCGGCAACAGTCTTGAGCTTTTCGCGCAAGGCCTTGCTGACGTTCGTCATGGCATCGAAATCATCGACACCAAAGTGGTGAATCCATTTCATTACCTGACCGGCACGGAAACGCTTCTCCCCGATTGAGTCGAAGAATTTTTCCATTTCCAGCTGAGTCAGACCCAGCAGGTTAGTTTTTACAGTCGATGTAGTCATGGATTCACCTTCACTCTTAAGCCAATGCTTAGCGAGTGGTTACTTCAGTAGCTGCGAAGAAGTATGCGATTTCGCGAGCGGCAGCGGCTTCGGAGTCCGAACCGTGAACAGCGTTGGCGTCGATGGAGTCAGCGAAGTCAGCACGGATGGTGCCGGCAGCAGCTTCTTTAGGGTTGGTAGCACCCATCAGCTCACGGTTCAGAGCGATAGCGTTTTCGCCTTCCAGAACCTGAACGACAACCGGACCGGAGATCATGAAAGCAACCAGGTCGTTGAAGAAACCACGAGCGCTGTGCTCAGCGTAGAAGCCTTCAGCTTCGGCTTTGGACAGTTGCTTCAGTTTCGAAGCTACAACGCGCAGGCCAGCTTTTTCGAAACGAGTGGTGATCTCGCCGATAACGTTTTTTGCAACTGCGTCAGGCTTGATGATGGAGAAAGTACGTTGAACAGCCATGGTGTAACTCCAGAAACGGTAATTTACGAAAAATTAAACCCGCGAATTATACGCGGGTTCTCGGGTATTGCCTAACCTGCAGCGTGGCTCAGTCGCGTTCTTCGATCCAGTGGGCCTGAATGGCCTCCAGGATCTTCTCGCCACAATGCTCAGGCATATCGTCGAAATCGGGCAATTCCATCACCCATTTACGCAGATCGACGAAGTTGACCGACATAGGGTCCACGTCGGGCTTGCTTTCAGCCAGCTGGATCGCGATCTCCAGCACATCAGTCCACTTGAGTTTCATGACAATTCCTTGAATCAGTGCGCTGCTTCGGCTGCGTGATTGAGCGAGTACTTCGGAATCTCGACGGTCAGGTCTTCGGTGCCGACCTTGGCCTGGCAACCCAGGCGCGATTGAGCTTCGAGCCCCCATGCCTTGTCAAGATAGTCCTCTTCCAGCTCGTCAGCCTCTTCCAGCGAGTCGAAACCCTCGCGGATGATGCAGTGACAGGTGGTGCAGGCGCAGACGCCGCCACAGGCACTTTCCATCTCGATATGGTGCTCATGGGCCAGCTCGAGGATGGAAATACCCGTCTCAGCCTCCACGACCATGCCTTCCGGGCAAAACTTTTCGTGTGGCAGAAAAATGACCTGCGGCATCGTTATTCCTCAATCTCATTCAGGTTGCGCCCCGCCAGCGCGGCTTTCACCGTCGAATCCAGGCGGCGGGCGGCAAAGGCGTCGGTCACTTGCGACAGACGCTTGGTCTGCTGCTCGATGGCGTAACCATCGGTACCTTTCATCAGCTCGCTCAGTTCCTGCACCTGCAGGTCGATGACCATGCGCTCGTCGGCGTCGAGCAAGCGCTCGCCATCAGCCTCCAGAGCAGCCTGTACCGCTTCGATCAGGCGCTGGGCGTCGACCTGTTGCTCGCGCAATACGCGGGCAACCTTGTCGTCATTGGCGTGCTGGAACGAATCCTTGAGCATCTTGGCGATTTCGCCGTCGGTCAGGCCGTAGGACGGCTTGACCTGGATGCTGGCCTCGACGCCCGAACCCAGTTCGCGGGCGGAAACGCTGAGCAGACCGTCGGCATCGACCTGGAAGGTCACGCGAATCTTCGCTGCGCCAGCCACCATCGCCGGAATCCCGCGCAGCTCGAAGCGAGCCAGGGAGCGACAGTCGCTGATCAGCTCGCGCTCACCCTGCAACACGTGAATCGCCATGGCCGACTGGCCGTCTTTATAAGTGGTGAAGTCCTGGGCGCGGGCAACGGGGATGGTGGTGTTGCGCGGAATCACCTTCTCCATCAGGCCGCCCATGGTTTCCAGCCCCAGGGACAACGGAATCACATCCAGTAGCAGCAATTCGCTGCCATCGCGCTTGTTACCGGCCAGGGTATCGGCCTGGATCGCAGCGCCAATCGCTACCACTTGATCCGGGTCGATTTCAGTCAACGGCTCACGGCCGAAGGCTTCGGCGACGGCTTCGCGAACGCGAGGTACGCGCGTCGAACCACCGACCATGACCACGGCAAGCACGTCTTCCAGTTCGATCCCGGAATCACGCACCGCACGGCGGCAGGCTTTCAGGCTGCGGGCAACCATCGGCTCGATCAGCGCATTGAAGGCTTCACGAGTGAGTTCAGCCTTCCAGTCGCCATAAGCGACTTCGACGGTCGCAGAGTTGGTCAGCGCTTCTTTTGCCGCACAAGCAGTCTGCAGCAGGTTGCGTTGCACGCCCGGGTCGAGATCGGCGGACAGGCCAGCGCTCTCGATGATCCAGCCAGCGATCGCGTGGTCGAAGTCATCGCCACCCAAGGCGCTGTCGCCGCCAGTGGCCAAAACTTCGAAGACACCGCCGGTCAGGCGCAGAATCGAAATATCGAAGGTGCCGCCGCCCAGGTCGTAAATCGCGACCAGGCCTTCGGCGTGCTGATCCAGACCGTAAGCCACAGCGGCGGCGGTCGGCTCGTTGAGCAAACGCAGCACGTTCAGACCGGCCAGCTTGGCCGCATCCTTGGTAGCTTGACGTTGAGCGTCGTCGAAATAGGCCGGAACGGTGATGACCGCCCCCACCAATTCACCACCCAAGGTCGCTTCGGCGCGCTGACGCAGAACCTTGAGGATATCGGCGGACACCTCGACCGGGCTTTTCGGGCCCTGGATCGTGTCGATGAACGGCATGTGCGACTCGCCATCGACAAAGCGGTACGGCAACTGATCACCCAGCTGCTTGACGTCGGACAGACCACGACCCATCAAGCGCTTGACCGACAGCACGGTGTTCAACGGATCGGTGGCGGCGGCCAGCTTGGCGGATTCGCCAACCTCGACGCGATCGGCGTGGTAGCGCACGGCAGACGGCAGGATAACCCGCCCTTCTGCGTCGGCAAGTGGCTCGGAAAGACCACTGCGCAATGCAGCGACCAGCGAATTGGTAGTGCCCAAGTCGATCCCCACAGCCAGACGACGCTGGTGCGGTTGAGGACTTTGGCCGGGTTCGGCGATCTGCAGTAGGGCCATCGTTATCAGGACTTATCTGTATATCAGGCGTGCGACCGGAGCGGCACTGGGTTAATCGTCGAGGCGCTCTTCTAACTGGCGCACTTCGTAGGTGAGCTTGTCGAGGAACTGCATGCGCCGCATCAGGCGTTCGGCCCGTTCACGTTGCGCGGTATCGTTCCAGCAAGCTGCGAAGCTTTGGTTCAGTTCATCCTGGGCAACCTTCAGGCGACGCTTGAAGACGGCAACGCCATTGAGGTCGGCGCTGTCCTGCAGGTCTTCGAGCTCTTCGCGCAACTCCATCTGTTGCAACAGGAACTCCGGATCATGCACCGTGACCTCCAGCGGCAACTCGCCCCCATTCAGGGCGAGCAGGTAGCGCGCGCGCTTGGGCGGACTCTTGAGCGTCTGGTAGGCCTCGTTGAGGCTCGCCGATTGCTCCAGGGCCAGCCGCTGCTCACGCTCGGAAGCGTCGGCAAAGCGGTCCGGATGAACGCTGCGCGCCAACTCACGGTAGCGCGTAGCCAGCTGATCGAGGTCCAGATCGAAACTCGGTTGCAGCTCAAATAAAGCGAAATGACAAGGAGTACCCACGACAAGCCTCAGATGTTGAAGCTTTCGCCGCAGCCACATTCACCGCGCACGTTGGGGTTGTTGAACTTGAAGCCTTCGTTCAACCCTTCCTTGACGAAATCGAGCTCGGTGCCGTCCAGGTAAGCCAGGCTCTTCGGGTCGATGATCACTTTTTCGCCGTGACTTTCGAACACCTGGTCCTCTGCAACCACCTCGTCGACAAACTCCAGCACGTAGGCAAGGCCGGAACAGCCTGTGGTGCGAACACCCAGACGAATCCCTTCACCTTTGCCGCGCCCGTCGAGGGAGCGCCGCACGTGTCGAGCAGCCGCTTCTGTCATGCTGATAGCCATCGGTGACTCCTTACTCGTCGCCAAAACTCGAAAATCAGATCAAGCCTTTCTTCTGCTTGTAATCGCGAACAGCCGCCTTGATGGCGTCTTCAGCGAGTACCGAGCAGTGAATTTTCACTGGCGGCAGGGCCAGCTCTTCAGCCAGCTGAGTGTTCTTGATGGTTTCTGCTTCGTCCAGGGTCTTGCCCTTCATCCACTCGGTGGCGAGGGAGCTGGAAGCGATAGCCGAACCGCAGCCGTAAGTCTTGAACTTGGCATCTTCGATGATGCCGGCGTCGTTGACCTTGATCTGCAGGCGCATCACGTCGCCGCACGCCGGAGCGCCGACCATGCCGGTGCCGACATCAGGATCTTCCGCGTCCATCTTGCCGACGTTGCGCGGGTTTTCGTAGTGGTCGATGACCTTTTCGCTGTAAGCCATGATTCTCAATCCTCACTCATCAGAGAGTCGCTCTTTGAGCCCCGTCACCATCGTGAGCAGGGCTGGTTCGCGGCGACTTGAAATCAGTGTGCCGCCCACTCGATTTTCGAAATGTCGACACCGTCTTTGTACATATCCCACAGCGGCGACAGAGCGCGCAGCTTGGTAACGGCCTCGCAGACTTTCTGCGCGGCGTAGTCGATTTCTTCTTCGGTAGTGAAACGGCCGAAGGTGAAACGGATCGAGCTGTGTGCCAGTTCGTCGTTGCGGCCCAGGGCGCGCAGTACGTACGAAGGCTCAAGCGATGCCGAGGTGCAGGCCGAACCGGACGATACCGCCAGATCCTTGAGCGCCATGATCAGCGACTCGCCTTCAACGTAGTTGAAGCTCAGGTTCAGGTTGTGCGGAACGCGGGCGGTCATGCTGCCGTTGACGTACAGCTCTTCCAGGTGCTCGACCTGCTTGTAGAAACGGTCGCTCAACGCCTTGATGCGCGCGTTCTCGGCAGCCATGTCTTCCTTGGCTACGCGGAAAGCCTCGCCCATGCCAACGATCTGGTGGGTCGCCAGGGTGCCGGAACGCATGCCGCGCTCGTGGCCGCCACCGTGCATGGTCGCTTCGATACGTACGCGCGGCTTGCGGCTTACGTACAGGGCGCCGATGCCTTTAGGACCGTAGGTCTTGTGGGCGGAGAACGACATCATGTCGACTTTCAGCTTCGAAAGGTCAATCTCGACCTTGCCAGTGGACTGAGCGGCGTCGACGTGGAACAGAATGCCCCTGGAACGGGTCAGTTCGCCGATCGCTGCGATGTCGTTGACGGTGCCGATTTCGTTGTTCACGTGCATGACCGAAACCAGGATGGTGTCGTCGCGCAGTTCGGCTTCGATCATCTCCGGGGTCACCAGGCCGTCAGTGCGAGGCTCGATGTAGGTCACTTCAAAACCTTCACGCTCCAGTTGGCGCATGGTGTCCAGGACAGCCTTGTGCTCAATCTTGGTGGTGATCAGGTGTTTGCCCTTGGTGGCATAGAAATGCGCCGCACCCTTGATTGCCAGGTTGTCGGATTCGGTGGCACCGGAGGTCCAGACGATTTCACGCGGATCGGCGTTGACCAGGTCGGCGACCTGACGACGGGCGTTTTCGACGGACTCTTCGGCTTTCCAGCCGAACACGTGGGAACGGGACGCCGGGTTACCGAAGTTTCCGTCGACCAGCAGGCATTCACTCATTTTTTGCGCGACACGCGGATCAACCGGGGTGGTCGCAGAGTAATCAAGGTAAATCGGCAATTTCATGGACTATCTCCTAAATCAGGCTGGCTGGCGTGCCGCTAGCTCTTCGGCTGTCATTCGACGGCGGACGCTTCAATCTTGTCCAGGCGTGGCACCTTGCTGTTGCAACGGCGCTGGTCCTGACGCTGGGCTACTTCTTGCACCTCACGGCGAGTCACAAGGTCAGCCAAGCTGATACCGCTCAGAAATTCGTGAATCTGCAGGCTCAGATCGCACCACAAGTGGTGAGTCAGGCAAGTGTCGCCGGAATGGCAATCACCCTGCCCCTGGCATTTGGTTGCATCGACCGATTCGTTCACTGCATCGATCACCTGGGCGACCTGGATGCCCTGCATATCGCGGGACAATTGGTAGCCACCGCCCGGACCACGCACGCTGGACACCAGATTGCTGCGGCGCAGCTTGGCGAAAAGCTGTTCGAGGTAGGACAGGGAGATGCCTTGGCGCTCGGAGATATCGGCCAGGGACACGGGCCCGTGCTGCGCGTGCAACGCCAGGTCAAGCATGGCGGTCACGGCGTATCGGCCTTTTGTAGTCAGTCGCATGGACAATTACCACGGAGTTCGGAATGAGGCGAGTATGCAATTCCCGAGTATTTAAGTCAACTATAAGACCTAGTACTTTAGTCAGGTTTACCCGCAAAAGAGCGGCAGCATCATAGCAAAGGCTGGCTGAGAACAGCCAGCAGTACCGAGTCATCGTTCATCGCGAGCAGGCTCACTCCTACAGGGAAACGCATTTCAAATGTAGGAGTGAGCCTGCTCGCGATAAGGTCAACTCGGTTTAACTGGCCTGACTCTGATCCTTGTCCTTCACACAGGCGAAATCTTCTTCGCGCAGCTCAGGCAGATCTTTCGCACAGTAATTGCTGCCCAGATCTTTCAACGCCCCGCACATGCCCTCCAGACGACCATCGACCGCCTGCAGGTGATCGAGCAACTGGTTAATGGCGCGAGCCACCGGGTCAGGCATATCTTCAGTCACGCCGTAGGCATCAAAACCGATCTTCTCGGCCATGGCCTTGCGCTTGGCGTCCTGCTCTTCGTCGGGTTTGACGATGATCCGCCCCGGAATCCCCACCACAGTGGCGCCCGGTGGCACCTCTTTGGTCACCACGGCGTTGGAGCCGACCTTCGCACCCGCACCAACAGTGAACGGGCCAAGCACCTTGGCGCCGGCACCGACAACGACACCATCACCCAGCGTCGGGTGGCGCTTGCCCTTGTTCCAGCTGGTACCACCGAGGGTCACACCCTGATAAATAGTCACGTCATCGCCAATTTCGGCGGTTTCACCGATGACGATGCCCATGCCATGGTCAATGAAGAAGCGACGCCCCACCTTGGCGCCCGGATGAATCTCGATCCCGGTCAACCAGCGACCGAAGTTCGACACCAGCCGCGCCAGCCATTTCAGGTCCATGTGCCACAGCATCGCCGACAAACGGTGAATCCAGATGGCATGCATGCCGGGGTAGCAGGTCAGGACTTCAAAAGCGTTACGCGCCGCCGGGTCTCGGTGGAATACGCTCTGGATATCTTCACGCAAACGCTCGAACATCATTAATCCTTCCGGTTTAGTAGCTCACCACGGGCCGCTTTCTGGGTTTCCGTGAGGATGCCACGCAAAATATTCATTTCCGCCCGGCTGACCGAGCTGCGTCCGTACAACCGGCGCAGGCGCGCCATCAAGTGCCGTGGCTTTTCCGGGTCGAGGAACTCGATGGCCACCAGGGTCTGCTCCAGGTGCTCATAGAATCGCTCCAGCTCATCCATGGTCGCAAGCTCAGCGCTTTTCACCGAGGCCACTTCTTCCTTCTCGACCTTGCTCGGCTGACCTTGGGCGGCCAGCCAGGACATGCGCACTTCATAGCTCAACACCTGCACCGCCGCCCCAAGGTTCAGCGAGCTGAACTCAGGGTCTGATGGAATGTGCACGTGATAATGACATCGCTGCAGCTCTTCATTGGTCAGGCCGGAGTCTTCACGACCGAACACCAGGGCGATTTGGGCGCCCTGCCCGGCCTCCTCAACCACTTTCGTTCCGCATTCGCGGGGATCGAGCAGCGGCCAGGGAATGCGCCGGTCGCGGGCACTGGTACCGAGCACCAGATTGCAGCCGACCAAGGCATCTTCCAAGGTGGCGACGACTTGCGCGTTTTCAAGGATGTCACCGGCACCGGAGGCACGGGCATCGGCCTCGTGATGCGGGAACAGACGAGGCTCGACCAGCACCAGCCGCGACAGCCCCATGTTCTTCATGGCACGCGCAGCCCCGCCGATATTGCCCGGATGGCTGGTATTGACCAGGACGACACGAATGTTTTGCAGCAAGGGAGGCGCTCTCGAACACGATAATCGGGAGCGGAATCTTACAGCGCTGGCTACCGTTAAGCCATGAAAGCGAACGTCGTCCTTCTCCTGTAGAAACTTTCTGATAGAATGCCCGGCTTTCTTTAACAACCTTAGGTGACACATCCATGCAGCCCATGCTGAATATCGCGCTGCGCGCCGCCCGCAGCGCCAGTGAATTGATCTTCCGCTCCATCGAGCGCCTGGATACCATCAAGGTCGACGAAAAAGACGCCAAGGATTACGTATCCGAGGTGGATCGCGCTGCCGAACAGAAAATCATCGATGCACTGCGCAAGGCCTACCCGAATCACTCGATCATGGGTGAAGAAACCGGCATGCACGCCGGCACCGGCATCGAAGGCGAAGAGTACCTGTGGATCATCGATCCGCTGGACGGCACCACCAACTTCCTGCGCGGCATTCCTCATTTCGCTGTCAGCATCGCCTGCAAATACCGTGGCCGCCTGGAACACGCCGTTGTTCTCGACCCGGTTCGCCAGGAAGAATTCACCGCCAGCCGTGGTCGCGGTGCTCAACTGAACGGTCGTCGCCTGCGCGTCAGCGGCCGCACCAGCCTGGACGGCGCCCTGCTGGGTACCGGCTTCCCGTTCCGTGACGACCAGATGGACAACCTCGACAACTACCTGGGCATGTTCCGCGCCCTGGTTGGCCAGACCGCCGGCATCCGCCGCGCAGGTTCCGCGAGCCTGGACCTGGCCTACGTGGCCGCCGGCCGTTTCGACGCCTTCTGGGAGTCGGGCCTGTCCGAGTGGGACATGGCTGCAGGCGCCCTGCTGATCCAGGAAGCCGGCGGTTTGGTGAGCGACTTCACCGGCGGTCACGACTTCCTTGAGAAAGGCCACGTCGTTGCCGGCAACACCAAATGCTTCAAGGCAGTGCTGACGGCGATCCAGCCGCACCTGCCGGCCTCGCTGAAGCGCTAAGCTTCCAGCGACAGAGAAAGCACCCTTCGGGGTGCTTTTTTTATGCCTGGAATTTGCCCTTCAAAACACCACAAACCCCTGTGGGAGCGAGCTTGCTCGCGATAGCGATGTATCAGTCACCTCATATGCTGAATGTGACACCGTCATCGCGAGCAAGCTCGCTCCCACAGAGGGTTAGCGGTGATGCATAAATCGCGCACACAAAAAAAGCACCCCGCAGGGTGCTTCTTTTTTATCCAACATCAGCAGATCACTGGGCCGCCTGATTCTCCGACAAGATCAGCTTGCCTTCCTTATCCACCGGAATCTGGTTGCCTGGATCACGATCCATGCGCACTTTGCCTTCCTTGCCGTCCAGCGAATACCGCACGTCGTAACCTACAACCTTGTCACTGATGTCGTTAACCGTGTTACAGCGGGTCTGGGTGGTGGTGTAGGTATCACGCTCTTGCATGCCTTCCTGCACCTTGTTGCCGGCGTAACCACCACCGACAGCGCCCGCGACCGTGGCGATCTTCTTGCCGGTACCGCCACCAATCTGGTTACCCAGCAGACCACCTGCCAATGCACCGACCACCGTACCGGCGATCTGATGTTGATCTTTCACCGGCGCCTGCCGGGTGACCGTTACATCCTTGCATACTTCACGTGGAGTCTTGATTTGTGTCTTGACCGGCTCAACGGCGAGTACTTGTGCGTACTCTGGGCCGCTTTTAACCAGGCTGTAGGTGGCCACAGCACCCCCGGCAGTTACACCGACAGCACCCAGTACAGCACCAACCAGCATCGACTTGTTCACATGAACCTCCTGGACCATCACATGCGGAACGTGTCCGCGCTTCTCCCTGCCTTGGAGCACAAAAAAAGGCGCGAGTTCAACTCGCGCCTTTTTGGATGACACCGCTTAAGGATTGCTCCCTCAAGGACGGTCGTCGACTTCCTTCTCGGTATTGGCCGGAGGAATCAGATCCTCGGTGCTCAGGTTCAGCCAGATCAGCACCACGTTCGCGATGTAGATCGACGAGTAAGTACCCGCCAGAACACCGATGAACAGGGCGATGGAGAAACCGAACAGGTTGTCGCCGCCGAAGAACAGCAGGGCCGCGATCGCCAACAAGGTGGAGATCGAAGTCGCCATGGTCCGCAGCAGGGTTTGCGTGGTCGAGATGTTGATGTTCTCGATCAGGCTGGCCTTGCGCAGTACACGGAAGTTCTCGCGAACCCGGTCGAATACCACGATGGTGTCGTTGAGCGAGTAACCGATGATCGCCAGTACCGCTGCCAGCACCGTCAGGTCGAAGGTGATCTGGAAGAACGACAGGATACCGACAGTCACGATAACGTCGTGGATCAGGGACACGATCGCGCCGACCGCAAACTTCCACTGAAAGCGGAAAGCCAGGTAGATCAGGATACCGCCCAGCGCCATCAGCATGCCGAGGCCGCCCTGGTCGCGCAGCTCTTCACCCACCTGCGGGCCGACGAACTCGACACGCTTGACCGTCGCCGGGTTCTCGCCGCCCACCTTCTGCAAGGCTTCGGCTACCTGGTGCCCCAGTTGCGGGTCTTCGCCAGGCATGCGCACCAGCAGGTCGGTAGTTGCACCGAAGTTCTGCACGATGGCTTCGTGATAACCCGCGGTCACCAGTTGCTCACGCACCTTGGTGACATCGGCCGGACGCTCGTAGGTCAGCTCGATGAGCGTACCGCCGGTGAAGTCCAGACCCCAGTTCATGCCCTTATGGAAGACACTGAATATTGCCAGTGCGGTAAGGAACAATGTGACGCCGAACGCAAAGTTGCGAACGCCCATGAAGTTGATTGTACGTAACATGGCAGCCCCTTAAATCCACAACTTCTTGAAGTCACGACCGCCGAAGATCAGGTTGACCATCGCGCGGGTCACCATGATGGCCGTGAACATCGAGGTAAAGATCCCGAGGGACATAGTCACTGCGAAGCCCTTGACCGGGCCGGTGCCCATCGCAAAGAGGATGCCGCCGACCAGCAAGGTGGTCAGGTTGGCGTCGAGAATCGCGGTGAATGCCCGGCCGAAGCCTTCATTGATTGCGCGCTGCACGGTCATGCCGGCGGCGATCTCTTCACGGATCCGCGAGAAGATCAGTACGTTGGCGTCGACCGCCATACCCATGGTCAACACGATACCGGCGATACCCGGCAGGGTCAGCGTTGCACCCAGCAGCGACATCAGGGCCAGCAGCATCACCATGTTCACCGCCAGAGCGACGGTGGCGATCAGGCCGAAGAAGCGGTAGATGGCCATGATGAACAGCGAGACGAACAGCATGCCCCACAGCGATGCATCGATACCCTTGGTGATGTTGTCGGCACCCAGGCTTGGGCCGATGGTGCGCTCTTCAGCGAAGTACATCGGTGCAGCCAGACCACCGGCACGCAGCAGCAGCGCCAGTTCGGACGATTCGCCCTGGCCGTTCAGGCCGGTAATGCGGAACTGCGCACCCAGCGGCGACTGGATGGTCGCCAGGCTGATGATCTTCTTCTCTTCCTTGAAGGTCTGAACCGGCACGTCTTTCTCGACGCCGTTGACCATCTGCTTGGTGTAAGTGGTGATCGGACGCTGCTCGATGAAGATCACCGCCATGCTGCGACCCACGTTCGAACGGGTCGCACGGTTCATCAACTCGCCGCCGTGACCGTCCAGACGAATGTTCACTTCCGGCGTGCCGTGCTCGCCGAAGCCAGCCTTGGCGTCAGTCACCTGGTCACCGGTGATGATCAGGCCACGTTCGATCAGCGCAGGAGGACGCTTGCCCTCACGGAACTCGAATTCCTCGGAAGTGGCTTTCGAAGCACCCGGCTCGGCAGCCAGACGGAACTCCAGGTTGGCCGTCTTGCCGAGGATACGCTTGGCTTCGGCGGTGTCCTGCACGCCTGGCAGCTCAACCACAATGCGGTTGGCGCCCTGGCGCTGAACGATCGGTTCGGCAACACCCAGCTCGTTGACGCGGTTACGTACCGTGGTCAAGTTCTGCTTGATGGAGTATTCACGGATTTCCGCCAGCTTGGCCGGGGTCATCGCCAGACGCAGCACCGGTTGACCATTGAGGTCGGCCGGAACAATGTCGAAATCGTTGAAGTTCTTGCGGATGATCGAACGAGCCTGTTCGCGGCTGTCTTCATCAGCGAAGCCCAGCTGGATGGCACCGCCCAGTTGCGGCAGGCTGCGATAGCGCAGCTTCTCTTTACGCAGCAGGCTCTTGACGTCGCCTTCGTAGACTTTCAGGCGTGC
This sequence comes from Pseudomonas sp. P5_B3, assembly GCF_056400405.1. Lineage (NCBI taxonomy): Bacteria > Pseudomonadati > Pseudomonadota > Gammaproteobacteria > Pseudomonadales > Pseudomonadaceae > Pseudomonas > Pseudomonas sp. P5_B3. Next base: position 50,664 of record NZ_JBFULI010000037.1, read on the forward strand.
GTCGAGGGCTTTTTCCATGTCCACTTCCAGCAGGAAGTGCACACCACCGGACAAGTCCAGACCCAGCTTCATCGGGTGCGCAGCGAGGTTGCGCAGCCATTGCGGGGTGGTTTGTGCCAGGTTCAGCGCGACGACGTAGTCATCACCCAATGCCTTGCGTACGACGTCCTTGGCCGGCAGCTGGTCTTCAGCCTTGGTCAGGCGAATCAGCCCGCCCTTGCCGCCGGCAGCCAGGGTGGCAGCCTTGACGTTGATCCCGGATTCCTTGAGCGCAGCGCTCACACGGTCCAGATCAGCCTGATTGACCTGCAGCGCCGTGCTGGCACCGCTGACCTGAATGGCCGGGTCATCAGGATAAAGATTGGGAGCGGAATAAATCAGACCGACCGCCAGCACCGCCAGGATCAGAATGTATTTCCACAGAGGATATTTGTTCAGCATCACGCCGCCCGTTTATGACGCGGGGCGCCTTGCGCGCCCCGTCGATTGAAGATGAAGTTGAAACTTAGATCGCTTTGAGCGTGCCTTTTGGCAGCGTGGCGGCAATGGCGCCTTTCTGGAACTTCATTTCGACAGTGTCGGAAACTTCCAGAACGACGAAATCGTCGGCCACTTTAGTGATCTTGCCGGCGATGCCGCCGGTGGTCACAACTTCGTCGCCTTTCTGCAGGCTGCTCAGCAGGTTCTTCTGCTCTTTGGCGCGCTTGGCCTGTGGACGCCAGATCATCAGGTAGAAGATGACCAGGAAACCGACCAGGAAAATCCACTCGAAACCGCCACCCATTGGGCCCGCAGCAGGTGCAGCGGCGTCAGCCATGGCATTAGAGATAAAAAAGCTCATTTAGCACTCCAGTTGCAAATGTTGAATCTTGGGGTCAGAAAACTCAGTCCAAAGGCGGCACGGGAAGCCCGCGTTTGGCGTAGAAGGCATCGACAAAGGCGGCCAATGTACCCTGTTGAATAGCCTCGCGCAAACCAGCCATAAGCACTTGATAATGGCGCAAGTTATGGATGGTATTGAGCATGCTTCCCAGCATTTCGCCGCACTTGTCCAGGTGATGCAGATAAGCGCGGGAGAAGTTCTGGCAGGTATAGCAATCGCAGGTCGGATCGAGCGGCGAATCATCATGGCGATGGAACGCGTTACGGATCTTCAGCACGCCGGTATCAATGAACAGATGCCCGTTGCGGGCATTACGGGTTGGCATCACGCAATCGAACATGTCCACACCGCGGCGCACACCCTCAACCAAGTCTTCCGGTTTGCCAACGCCCATAAGGTAACGAGGTTTGTCAGCCGGCATCATGCCCGGCAGGTAATCCAGCACCTTGATCATTTCATGCTTCGGCTCGCCCACCGACAGGCCGCCGATGGCCAGGCCGTCGAAGCCGATCTTGTCGAGGCCTTCCAGGGAGCGCATGCGCAGGTCCTGGTGCATGCCGCCCTGAACGATACCGAACAGCGCCGCCGTGTTGTCGCCATGGGCTTCTTTCGAACGCTTGGCCCAACGCAGGGACAATTCCATGGATACGCGGGCGACGTCTTCGTCAGCCGGGTACGGCGTGCATTCGTCGAAAATCATCACGATGTCGGAACCCAGGTCACGCTGGACCTGCATCGACTCTTCCGGGCCCATGAACACCTTGGCGCCGTCGACCGGGGAAGCGAAGGTCACGCCCTCCTCCTTGATCTTGCGCATGGCGCCCAGGCTGAACACCTGAAAACCGCCGGAGTCGGTCAGGATCGGGCCTTTCCATTGCATGAAATCGTGCAGGTCGCCGTGCTTCTTGATCACTTCCGTGCCCGGGCGCAGCCACAGGTGGAAAGTGTTGCCCAGAATGATTTCAGCGCCAGTCGCCTCGATATCCCGTGGCAGCATGCCCTTGACCGTGCCGTAGGTGCCCACCGGCATGAAAGCCGGGGTCTCGACGGTACCGCGCGGGAAGGTCAAACGACCGCGACGAGCCTTGCCGTCGGTGGCAAGGAGCTCAAAGGACATGCGACTGGTACGACTCATTCTGTTTCCTCAGGGCCACGTGGTGCGGGGTTACGGGTGATAAACATCGCATCACCGTAGCTGAAAAAGCGGTATCCGTTGTCGACGGCGGCTTTATAGGCGGCCATGGTCTCGGGATAACCGGCGAACGCCGAAACCAGCATCAACAGCGTGGATTCGGGCAAATGGAAGTTAGTGACCAGGGCATCAACCACATGAAACGGTCGGCCCGGGTAGATGAAAATGTCGGTGTCTCCACTGAACGGCTTGAGCACGCCATCGCGGGCGGCGCTTTCCAGGGAACGCACGCTGGTGGTCCCCACGGCCACCACCCGACCACCGCGAGCGCGACAGGCGGCAACGGCATCGACCACATCCTGGCCGACTTCCAGCCACTCGCTGTGCATGTGGTGGTCTTCGATCTTCTCCACGCGCACCGGCTGGAAAGTGCCAGCGCCGACGTGCAAGGTCACGAACGCGGTCTCGACGCCCTTGGCGGCAATCGCCTCCATCAACACCTGATCGAAATGCAGCCCCGCCGTCGGCGCCGCCACCGCGCCCAAACGCTCGGCGTAGACGGTCTGGTAACGCTCGCGGTCGGCGCCCTCATCCGGACGGTCTATATAAGGAGGCAACGGCATGTGCCCGACGCGGTCGAGCAGCGGCAACACCTCCTCGGCGAACTTAAGCTCGAACAACGCATCGTGCCGCGCCAGCATCTCGGCCTCGCCACCGCCGTCGATGAGGATCTTCGACCCTGGCTTGGGCGACTTGCTGGAACGCACATGGGCCAGCACGCGATGACTGTCGAGCACCCGCTCCACCAGGATTTCCAGCTTGCCGCCGGAAGCCTTCTGGCCAAACAGCCGCGCCGGAATCACCCGGGTATTGTTGAACACCATCAAATCGCCGGGGCGCAAATGCTCCAGCAAATCAGTGAATTGACGGTGTGCCAGGGCGCCGCTGACCCCATCCAGGGTCAACAGGCGACTATTGCGCCGCTCGGCCAGCGGATGGCGGGCGATCAGCGAATCAGGGAGCTCGAAGGTAAAGTCAGCAACGCGCATGATGGGGTGTCGTCTAGCAGGGCCGGGAAGTCTAGCGGAAATATCAAAAATTCTCCATGTACCTGATTGACCAGCGGTTATCTCATCTCTATACTTCGCCGCCATTGAGCCCTGATGGCGGAATTGGTAGACGCGGCGGATTCAAAATCCGTTTTCGAAAGGAGTGGGAGTTCGAGTCTCCCTCGGGGCACCAAAATTAAGAAAGGTCTTGCTTTGCAAGGCCTTTTTTTTCGCCCGCAAAAAAGCCCCCACTGACACCCCGCTAACGCTTTGCTGACAACGCGCCGACCTGTAGGAGCTGCCGAAGGCTGCGATCTTTTGATCTTGCTTCTCTTCTACCCTTCACCCCCGCGGAACATTTCACAAGGATTCCCCCCATGGAATTGCACCTGGAAACCGTCGCCCTCTTCTCCCTCAAGCTGGCTTATGAATCGGAAGGTTCAAGCCCGATTTTGCGTGACGATCTGGTCATGGGTGACTACCAGCGGGATGTGTTTGAGTTGCTGGTGCGGCGGGGGGATGTTGAGGCGATTCAGGTGAAGGTGGATGAGTGTGTGGGGTTGGCGTTGGAGGCTATTGGGGGTGTGGATAAGCCGTTGGGCCGCGAACTACAAAGGTTGGCGGGTGGGCTCAGGGATGCGTTGACGACGGACCAGTTCGATGCACCGCTTATCGCACTTAAGGATTATTTGAAAGAAATTCAGTGAGTGGCAGGTCCCTACTTGAGCCTGATACATCTAAGTTTCTGCTGGGATGTGTCAGTCGCACGCTCGACACCCCATGATGACGCCGTGATATCATCATGATTGAGCAAAAATACCGTAGACCAACATAACAGGGAATGTAATGAGCCGGAAATTCACCTTTAGTTTATTCAGAATAAACATAGTAGATGCAGAGGACATGTTCTCTGTAGGAGTTGATCAAAGACTACGCGGGGATGCAGATCTAATTAAAGTACTAAAACTTAGTACCTCAAGTGAGATGGATCAAACCCAAGAAACAAGAAGTGCTGTTTTTAAGTGGAGCCTTCGGGAGTACTTGGACCTAACTGAGCTAGGCGACGGCAGGGAACTAATTCATCTTGTTCTTGCACGAAGCCTTCTCGAAAAAGATGGCCTAATCGTCACTGATGACGGGATTTCTTCTGGCACATCATCCTCCTACCCACCACTCGCAAGCGCTGCTGTGGTTTTAGTAGACTTGAGCCGACATTTAGTAGCGGTAGAACACACAGGAGATTTGAGCCAAACAGCGTGGAAGGATTTCATTGAAAAAATACTTAATACCTCCTCGCTAAATATTGGAAAAATGTCTTACATCTCTCTCGAGCCAATTCCTGAGAAAAATGGAATAGTCGGTCTATTTTTATCTTTCGACAAAGTAACAAGGATGAGATTAACCTTACGAATCCCCAACCCAGAACTGAACAGATATACTCGCGACCTCTATGACGATCTTGTAAAGAGCAACCTTAGAGAAATAACACAAGACATGAAGAACCCTAATGGAATGTCGCAAGCTACTGATGCTCGACCATATGCCTCAGCAGTTTTAGCGGAGCAAGGATATAAAGTAGGAGATGTATATATTGCCGGTTTCAAGGGAGAAGATTACGAAGAAGCAAACTCCGGAACCGACGCGGTTCGCGGAAATATCAAAGCACTCAGAGACTTTATCAGAGGACTAAGCTCAAATCTAAAAACAAAAGAAGCTAAACAAGCGATAAAATCTGTATTTGCAGAAATTGACCGCATTCACCCAGAGATAGATAGCCATGAAAACAAAAGCTAAAATTGCCTGGGCGTATTTAAGTGAAATAATTTTATCCGCCATACTTACGACTCTCACCTGTGCGACCTATGGTTTTGCTGAAACTGCAAAGTTCGTATCCGTTATTGCCAGTGATGCGGCCGCATATATCTTCTCAATTCTCCTTGCTGGTGCCTTAGCGTTAATCTGGACAATTTTCTCAAAAACAGATTCAGCTTTTTACAACTGGCTTTCTTCACGAGGAGCCTTAAACACATTTCTACAAGCATTTGGATACGTAGTACTAGTTGAGCTATTAGCAGTAATTTTTTCAATTTTATCAAAGTTTATCGCAGACCATAATTTTTTGATTGCTTCTGCCTTTATAATGTTCATGGGAGCAATTAATGGACTCACAATGATTGGAAATATTTTCGACTTAATAAAGCTAAACATTCTATTTGAGCAAAAAAACAACAAACCACCACACGGATAACCGCCTTCATAACAAAGCAACAATAATCCTCACGAAATTCTACCCCCCGTCACATTTCCTCATCCCATTCTGGACTCATATAGTCATCACTATATTCGTCGTCATCGTCCTTAGCGATATCATTTGGACTTAATGGGGACGGATTTATTTGCCAACTTAATCCAATAATAAATTTTCCCTCATTTTTCTCGAGATCTTGAGTCAAGCCATAAATTTCATTTAGTCAAAAAAATTAGAAAAAAAGGATAATTTGAAAAACTTGATCAATGACTTCTGACTGACCATCACTACCCCCCTCACTTAACACAAGTGAAGAGCTTTTTTTCAAAAATAACCACAGATCATCGACAACTTAGACGCTCAGCAAATACACAAAATAAAGACTTTAACAAATACTTTAACTTCCCCAGTTGTTTATAGACCTTGTATCAACCTTGGCTAGCGTCAATAGCACGACACAACTCCTGATCACTCTTCCCAACGAAATTATTAGCACGCCTCCACCCCCCTCCTACTCGCTTCTCCACAATTGAACCTCCAGGGCTAGTTATTAATCTAAAACTTCGCCCACCAACATTGCACGTTGGGATAGCATCAACAACCTTCCAATCAGACACATTTCGACGAGTGTCATGTAGTTTCAAGCGAAACTCTGATGCTGTAGAAAACCTATTTTCTGGATTGGTATGGCATGCCTTTCTAATAATCCTTCTAAGGTTTTCAGGCACCCATGCAGGCAGTGAGGCATAATCTAGAATGCGACCTTTTGAAATTTTCGTTCTCAGACATTGATCAGCAAACATCGTCTGATCTCCAGGACAATGTAACCCTTCATAATGCTTTAACTCGGAATTAGTTAGCCACGCAATCTCCTCATATG
>NZ_JBFULI010000038.1:0-56215 GCF_056400405.1 Pseudomonas sp. P5_B3
GATGGCGGTCTTGCATTCAACATCTCTGTTGGCTGGCATGGCCTCATCGCGAGCAAGCTCGCTCCCACAGGTTTGATGGGTGTCAGGCTACCGGAATCATTGGCAGGTCGAGGATCTGACCACCGCTGAAGCGTGCGGATGAACCGCTGATGGATTCGTGCGGCACGCCCTTGGCCACGTCACTGACGCCATCGAGTCGTGCCAGTTGCTCAGCACTCAACTGCACATTCAGCGCGCCCAACGTCGCGTCCAGCTGTTCACGAGTCCGGGAGCCGAGGATCGGAATCAGCGCCGTGGTCGAGCGTTTGGCCTGTTCCCGCAACCAGGCAATGGCCACGTGGGTCGGGCTGGCATCGAGTGCAGTGGCGACGTCGATCAAGGTGTCGAGCAGGGCGGTTTCCCGGGCGCTTTTTTCAGCATGAATCAGCACGCCGAGCTTGTTCGCGCGGTTGTCGCCCTCGCTGTTGCGATACTTGCCAGTCAGGAAGCCGCCACCCAGCGGCGACCACAGGGTCGCGGCCAGGCCCAGGGCTTCGGCCATCGGCAGTTGTTCGCGCTCGGCGGTGCGTTCGGCGAGGCTGTACTCGACCTGGATCGCCGCAATCGGTGCAAAGCCACGTATCTGCGCCAGCAGGTCGGCGCGGGCGATGCGCCACGCAGGGAAGTTCGACAGCCCGGCGTAATGAATCTTGCCGGCACTGACCAGGTCGTCGAAGCCGCGCAGGATCTCTTCCATGGGCGTGACGCCATCGCTCATGTGCGCCCAGAACAGGTCGATATGATCGGTCTTCAGGCGTTTAAGGCTTTCTTCGACGGCGCGCACCATGTTCTTGCGGCTGTTACCGGTGTGGGAAATGTCGGCCGCGGGTGTAGTCCCGAGGGTGTATTTGGTGGCGATGACCAGGCTATCCCGTTCTGCGGCGATGAACTCGCTGAGCATGGCCTCGGACTGCCCGCCCTGATAGCCGTTGGCGGTATCGATGAAGTTTCCGCCGGCCTCCCGATAACCCTCAAAAATGCGTTTTGCTTCGTCACGCTCGGCGCCATGGCCCCAACCGGTACCGAAATTACCGGCGCCCAGCGCCAGTTCGGAAACACGCAAGCCGGTTTTACGACCGAAGACTTTGTAATGCATGGGATGACTCCAGAGGGGTGGCGACAGGATTTAATAGATTGTTTGCGACATTTATTAAATATGATGATAGCAATCTAATGCGTCAAGGTGCTTTTCTTTCCTGCACAAAACCGCCGATCACCGGTCGCGTTTTCCATGCGCAATGGCATACTGCCGCCCATGACTATCGATTCCCCCTTAAGCGCCTGGCAGCACGCCATCGAACAAAAGGGCTTCGTCCAGGACGAGGCCCAGGAATATGCCGTGTGGGCGCTGCAAAAATGCCATGAAGCGCTGCATGAAGGCCGTTCGCCCATTTCCGGCGTATACCTGTGGGGGCCGGTAGGGCGGGGCAAGACCTGGTTGATGGACCAGTTCTACCAAAGTCTTCGGGTGCCGGCGCGGCGCCAGCACTTTCACCACTTCATGGGCTGGGTGCACCAACGCTCGTTTCAACTGACCGGCACCGCCGATCCGCTCAAGGCGCTGGCCCGTGAATTGGCCGAAGAAGTGCGCGTTCTGTGTTTCGACGAGTTGTTCGTCAACGACATCGGCGACGCGATCATTCTCGGGCGCCTGTTCCAGGTGATGTTCGAACAGGGCGTGGTGGTGGTCTGCACCTCCAACCTGCCGCCGGACCATTTGTACGCCGACGGATTCAATCGCGACCGTTTCATGCCCGCCATCGCGGCGATCAAGCAGCATATGCAAGTGATTGCAGTGGATGGCGGGGAAGACCATCGCCTGCATCCGGGTGCCGGTTCGCAGCGTTATTGGGTGGCCGAGCCCGGCAGGCCCGGCGCACTGGATGAAGTGTTCCAGGTATTAAGCGTCGGCCAGTCAATATCGAGCGACCCGATCCAGGTCGGTTACCGCTCACTTGAGGTGGTCAAGGCCAGCCCGACGGTGCTCTGGACCCGTTACGCCGCGCTGTGCGAGCAACCCTTCGCGGCCATGGATTTCATCGCTCTGTGCGATACCTACAGCGCTATTCTGTTGAGTGAGGTGCCCAGCCTCAGCGCGCAGAAACGCGCCGGGCGCATTGCCCGTGGCACCGAGGACGGTGTCGAGCGGGTAGTGGCGGGGGATCGTGAGTTGCCGCAGTTGTCGGTGCATGACGACGGTGTGCGACGGTTCATTGCCCTGGTGGACGAGTGCTACGACCGCAAGGTGCCGCTGTACCTTGAAGCGCAAGTGCCAATGGCGTCGCTTTACACCGAGGGTTATCTGGAATTCCCGTTCCGCCGCACCCTCAGCCGATTGCAGGAAATGCAACTGCAGCGGTTTGCCGAAGTTTGATCGGGATTTGATCGGGAGCAGTGAGCATGAATCAGCCCCTGTCGCATCATTTGCTGACCATGGCCTATCAGAACGCCTGGGCCAATCACCGATTGGCCAAGGCCTGGCGTCAGTTGAGCCCGCAGGAACTGACCGCACCCCGGGTCAGTTTCTTCCCCACGATCCGCACCACTCTCAATCACATCCTCACCTGTAACTGGTTTTATGTGGACGCCCTGGAGCGCGAATTGCGCGGCGACGATCCGCATCCCGATTGCCGGGTGTTTTTCAAGGAAGACGAACCCTGCCTCGTGGCGGCGGACCTCGTTCGCGAACAGGCCCACGTCGACCGTCGGCTGATCGCCTACTGCGAGCAGATGCGCGACGCCGACCTCGGCAAAATCGTGACCATCGCCCGCGACACCCCGCAACACGACAGTCGCTTGCGCCTGCTGTCCCATTTGTTCGAACACCAGATCCATCATCGAGGACAGGTTCACGCCATGCTCAGCGGCACCTCGGTCAATCCCCCGCAACTCGACGAGTTTTTCTGTGCCGGTGAGTCGCACTTGCGGGCCGAGGATTTTGCCGAACTGGGGTGGACCGAAGCCTTGATCTGGGGCGCTTGAGCACCAGAGATTTCTGCGGTTGCGATTGTCGATACCATGGTGCTCGCGCTATGGTCAGCCGGCACTTCAGCGTGAAGTACATGCTGGGGGCTACTTCATGTGTGATCGAGGATGGAAATGGACTCCGCAGAAATTCTTGTGCTTCAGGCCAGTTACACCAATCCGGTGCATGCCGAGGCTATTTGTCTGGTGTTGAACCACTACGCCGAGGACCCGATGGGAGGTGGCCAGCCGTTGCCAGCCCATGTACTGGCGCAACTCCCGGCAGAGCTCGCCAGGCGCCCCCACGCCTTCAGTGTGCTGGCCTTTGTCGGGGGCGAGCCGGCCGGGCTGGTCAATTGCTTCGAGGGATTCTCGACCTTTGCCTGCCGGCCGCTGGTCAATGTGCACGATGTGTGCGTGGTGAAAAAGTTTCGCGGTATGGGCTTGAGCCAGAAGATGCTGCAAAAGGTCGAGGACATCGCCCGTCAGCGTGGTTGCTGCAAGCTCACCCTGGAAGTGCTGGAAGGCAATGCCGTGGCGCAGGGGTCGTATGAAAAAGCCGGTTTCGCCGCCGGCATGTTCGACCCGGCCCATGGGCGGATGCTGTTCTGGACCAAGAGCCTCTGACTCAACAGGCAAAAAAAGGGCGTCCATCAAGACGCCCGACAGTCTTCTCCGACTACATGTCAGAGGTCCATGGATCATTTCGGTCTGTAGGTTTCAGTCATTTGTGCGGTTTGATCGTCCGGAACCCGCAGCTCAGTGCTTTGGATGGGGTGGCCCAAGGCTTGTTGCTGGGCCAGTCGCAGGCTTTCGTAGTAATAGCGCATGCGCTCGGCTCCGCCTTCGGCAAAAGCGCTGGTTGAGCCCAAAGCCATCAGGCCGGCGAGGATCAATGCGGTGCGTTTCATGGTTTGCCTCCCACTACAGATGTCGGATGCCTTTCGTCCATGAGTCAATGAAGCAGTGTCGAAATGGCATTATCCGCCGAATCCGTTAAATGGGAATCAGCTTCACCAACGGCCTTCATGGCTAGCGCGGGAAGCCTGCTCGGAGTAGTTCGCGAGCCGGCGCGGAAGCAGTGCAGACTGCTCCCGCTTGAAAGGAGGGGTCAGGCGAGTGGGGCGCGTTGCGTCACAGCCAGGGGCTGCACCTGATTGCCTTGCAGCAGCAGTCGCAACTGCGCCAGCTCCTGTTTCAATTGATCGCGTTCGTCTTTCAACTGGCGCAATTCATCGCGACGGATAGTGACGTAAAGGGTTTGTGCTGGCAGTGCGGTGTGTACTGTGCCCATTGCTCACCTCGCAAATGGCGTGTCTCAACTGTAGGTACGCCTCGAAATCCGCGGCTGACCTACTATCGGCGCCAATTTTGATTTCTTTTGCCCCCGAAGGGAACTTTTTTATTTTTCATGGTCGTTGTGTCTTCGGTTTGATTCCCGACGTTATCCATCAGGATCGGGCACAATGCCCGGAAACTTCACGCCAACGCTCTGGACTAACCTCATGAGTCGCGTTGGGCTATAACCTTTGACACACTTTTATTTGTAGTAGGGAGCATCAGTACATGCAACTCGGGATTATTGGACTGGGCCGCATGGGCGGCAATATTGCGCGGCGCCTGATGCTCAACGGGCACACCACCGTTGTTTTTGACCGCAATACCGCCTTTGTCGAAGCCCTGGCCACAGAAGGCTCCACGGGCGTCACCGATCTGCCGGCGCTGGTCGCTGGCCTGGCCAGGCCACGTGCGGTGTGGGTCATGTTGCCGGCCGGCGCGCCGACCGAAGAAACCATCGATACCCTGAGCACCTTGCTCGAAGCCGGTGACACCATCATCGACGGCGGCAACACCTTCTATAAGGACGATATCCGCCGGGCAAAGACCCTGTCGGAAAAAGGCCTGCATTACATCGACGTCGGCACCTCCGGCGGCGTCTGGGGTCTGGAGCGCGGCTACTGCATGATGATCGGCGGCGATGCCGAGACCGTTAAGCGCCTCGACCCGCTGTTCAAAACCCTGGCCCCGGGCCTGGGCGATATCCCGCGCACCAGGGACCGCAAGTCCGATGACGAGCGTGCCGAACACGGCTACATTCACGCCGGTCCCGCCGGCGCAGGACATTTCGTGAAGATGATCCACAACGGCATCGAGTACGGAATGATGCAGGCCTTCGCCGAAGGCTTCGACATCCTGCAAACCAAAAACAGCGAGAACCTTGCGCCAGACCAGCGTTTCGACCTGAACGTCGCCGACATCGCCGAAGTCTGGCGTCGTGGCAGCGTGGTGTCCTCGTGGTTGCTCGACCTGACTGCCGACGCCCTGGCCAGCGATCCAAAGCTCGACGGTTACTCCGGGTCCGTGGCCGACAGCGGTGAAGGTCAATGGACCATCGAAGCTGCGATGGAGCAAGCGGTGCCGGTACCGGTGCTGTCCAACTCGCTGTTCTCCCGCTACCGCTCCCGTGGGCAAGGGACCTTTGGCGACAAGGTTCTCTCGGCCCAGCGCTTCGGCTTCGGCGGCCACGTGGAGACCTCGAAAAAATGACCCATGTGATCCGCAGGAAATCCAAGGCTGAACCCGCACCACCAACGACGCTGTTTCTGTTTGGCGCCCACGGTGACCTGGTCAAGCGTCTGTTGGTACCGGCGCTGTATAACCTCAAGCGCAACGGGCTACTCGGGGATGGACTGCGGATCATCGGCGTTGACCACAACGCCATCAGCGATGAAGGCTTTGCGCAAAAGCTCGAAGATTTCATTCGAAACGAGATGGCTGGCAAGGGTGACCACACCCTTGATCCGGCGGTCTGGTCCAGACTCGCCAAAGGCATCAGCTACGTCCAGGGCGATTTCCTGGACGACAGCACTTATCAAGCGCTGGCGGCGAAAATCGCCGACAGCGGAACCGGCAATGCGGTGTTCTACCTGGCCACCGCACCGCGTTTCTTCAGTGAAGTGGCACGCCGCCTCGGTAGCGCCGGCTTGCTGGAGGAGACCCCCGAGGCGTTCAGAAGGGTCGTGATCGAAAAACCCTTTGGCTCTGACCTGCAAACGGCCGAGGCCTTGAACGCCTGCCTGCTCAAGGTGATGACGGAAAAGCAGATCTACCGGATCGATCATTACCTGGGCAAGGAAACCGTGCAGAACATTCTGGTCAGCCGTTTTTCCAACAGCCTGTTCGAAGCGTTCTGGAACAATCACTACATCGATCACGTGCAGATCACTGCCGCCGAAACCGTCGGCGTGGAAACCCGTGGCAGTTTTTATGAGCACACCGGCGCCCTGCGGGACATGGTGCCCAATCACCTGTTCCAGCTGCTGGCGATGGTGGCGATGGAACCACCCGCCGCGTTTGGCGCCGATGCGGTGCGCGGCGAGAAAGCCAAGGTCGTCGGCGCGATCAGGCCCTGGACGGTGGAGGAGGCCCGCGCCAACTCGGTGCGCGGTCAATACACTGCAGGTCAGATCGACGGCAAGGCACTGCCGGGCTATCGCCAGGAAGACAAGGTCGCACCCGACAGCAATACCGAAACCTATGTGGCCCTCAAGGTCATGATCGACAACTGGCGCTGGGTCGGCGTGCCGTTCTACCTGCGTACCGGTAAACGCATGAGCGTGCGTGACACCGAGATCGTCATCTGTTTCAAACCGGCGCCCTATGCGCAGTTCCGCGATACCGAGGTCGACGAGTTGCAGCCGACCTATTTGCGCATTCAGATCCAGCCCAACGAAGGCATGTGGTTCGACCTGTTGGCCAAGCGTCCCGGTCAGGCCCTGAAGATGGACAACATCGAGCTGGGGTTCGCCTACAAGGACTTCTTCGAGATGCAGCCGTCCACCGGCTACGAAACCCTGATCTACGATTGCCTGACGGGCGATCAGACTCTGTTCCAGCGCGCCGACAATATCGAGAACGGCTGGCGCGCCGTGCAGCCGTTCCTGGATGCCTTGCAGCAGGATTCCAGCGTGCAGGGCTATGCCGCCGGGGAAAACGGCCCCAAGGCCGGCGAAGAGTTGCTGACTCGCGACGGCCGCGTCTGGCACCGCCTCGGATAACACGTATCTCCTGTGGGAGGGTGTACACAGGTTTCGTGTCCGACACAGATCAACTGTGTGCGAGCCTGCTCCGACATTTTGCTCCGGCGGTTACAGCCAGTAGCTCACCGCATACCACCCGAGCAAGCCCATCACCACGGTGTACGGCAACGCCATCCAGACCATCCGCCCGTAAGACAGGCGCACCAGCGGTGCGATCGCCGAGGTCAGCAGGAACAGGAACGCCGCCTGGCCGTTCGGGGTCGCCACGCTCGGCAGGTTGGTGCCGGTATTGATCGCAATGGCCAGCGTCTCGAAATGCTCACGGGTCATCTCACCCGCCATGAATGCGCGCTTCACTTCGGTGATGTAAATGGTCGCCACGAACACGTTGTCGCTGATGGCAGACAGCAGGCCGTTGGCAATGAACAGCATGCCCGGTTGTTGGTCCGCCGGCAGCGCCAGCACCCAGTGGATCAGCGGTGCGAACAGTTGCTGGTCGTGAATCACCGCGACCACGGCGAAAAACACCACCAGCAATGAGGTGAACGGCATGGCGTCCTTGAACGCGGTGCCGAGACGGTGTTCGTCGGTGATGCCGGTAAAGGCGGTGATCAGCACGATCACCATCAAACCGATCAAACCCACTTCGGCAATGTGGAACGCCAGCCCGGCAATCAGAATCAATGCGGCAAAGCCTTGCACCAGCAGCGCTGCACTTTGACGCGCGGTGCGCTCGGCATTGTCTTCGGCGGCGTAGTTGGCCAGTACCGCGCGGACGTTATCCGGCAGCAGCGTGCCGTATCCGAACCAGCGCAGCTTTTCCAGCAGCACGCACGTGATCAGCCCGGCAACCAGTACCGGTAGGGATACCGGCGCAACCCGGGTAAAGAAGTCGGAGAAGTGCCAGCCCATTTCATGGCCGATCAGCAGGTTCTGCGGTTCACCGACCAGCGTGCAGACTCCGCCCAATGCGGTACCCACGGCACCGTGCATCAGCAAGCTGCGCAGAAAGGCGCGGAACTGTTCGAGATCACCCTGATGGAGGGTGGGCAGATGTTTGTCGTCGCTGAACTCGCTGTCCAGACGCGGATCGTTACCAGAGGCGACGCGGTGATACACCGAGTAAAAGCCTACGGCGGCACTGATGATCACGGCAGTCACGGTCAAGGCATCGAGGAACGCCGACAGAAACGCCGACAGAAAGCAGAACATCAGGGCCAGCAGGGCCTTGGAACGAACCCCCAACAGCAGGCGCGAGAACAGGTACAGCAACAAGTCCTTCATGAAATAGATACCGGCCACCATGAACATCAGCAGCAGGATCACCGGGAAATTGTGCAGCAACTCGTCGTACAGCGCCTGTGGCGTGGTCATCTTCAGCAACAGGGCTTCAATCAATAACAGGCCGCCGGGCATCAGCGGATAACACTTGAGCGCCATGGCCAGGGTAAAGATGAACTCAAGCACCAGCAGCCAGCCGGCCGCCACCGGGCCTGCGGTCCACAGCACCAGGGCATTGAGAATCAGAAAGCCGACGATGCAGGCCTTATACCAACGGGGCGAGTTCCCGAGAAAGTTGTGCGCGAACGCCTGGGCCATTGAACCGGACATCGGCTGCTCCTTGTTTTAAGAAGCGCGCAAGTTGCCGTAAGCGGGCGAGAAGATCAAGCACAGGAAAAACCCATCGGTTTAGCCCAGAAAGCGCGCGACGACTGCCTTGTAACTACCCTGCAGCGAATAGCCGCCAGCCACGATGTTTCCATCGGCCTGCACCGTGACACAGGTGGCGGTATCCGGGCTGGGGCCCAGGCGAGTACGCGTACAGCCGCAGCCTTTGCCAAAGCGGCGATCGGGATGGCCGTTGGGCAGGTATCGCCCGAGTATGAAGTCTGCTTCAACGCCGCCGATGGTTGCACCCGCTGTCAGCACACCGCCATCGGGCTGTAACTGCGCGGCGATCCACTGGCATCCGCTGTGACCGATTTGCAGCCGCTGTGGTTGTCCGCGGTTACAATGATTGTCGGGTCGGCCATTGCTGCGCATTTTAAATGTCAGGCAGTGCATCGGCTCGCAGCTGCTGCCAAAACACAGGATGTCGCCGTCGTTTTGCTGGACCACCTGACTGACCCGGGCGCCATGCCCTTGCGCCTTGAAGGCCATGAATCCATCTACGGCAAAACGGTCATCGAGGCGGCCGTCCGCGTGATAGCGCGCCAGCAAGCCTTCTTCAGGAAAGTTGATCGATCCACCGACCAGAATTCGGCCATCACGTTGTACCGTCAGGCTGCTGAGCCAGGTATTCATCAGCAGGTGCCTGACCACCACGAAGCCGCTACCGTTGAACGAACAGTCCAGCGAGCCTTCGGCATCCAGCCGTATCAACAGGCCGACGTGATCGGCCAGTTCGTAGTGATGGTTGGCCAGGATCAGGATCCGGCCGTCTTGCTGTATGGCGATATCGCAGGCTTCCGCGCCCGGCACGCCGGGTGGCAGCCAGGCATCGCGGATGCCCAGGGACAGACCGCCAGGCAGTCGCACGACGCGGCGGCCATTATCGCCAAAGCTCTGAACCAGGCGACCCTGGTGATCCAGCAAGGCGAGGGCCGGGAGCGTGCGGTGCGCGTTTTCGTAGTGCAGCCCGGCCAACAGGATATTGCCGTCGGGCATGACCAGAACCTTGGCGCCCATGGCTTCGAATCCCGGTTCGAATTGGCCGATGACACTACCTTGCTTGCCGAACGCGAGGTCTGCGCAACCATCCTCCAGCAAGCGGGCCAGACCAAAGCGGCTGCCATCGGCCATGGCGACTTTTGCGGCTACCAGCAAGCGGCCCTGCGCATCGATCGCAATGTCATTGGCGAGGCTGGAAAGGCTGTCGACGAAATACACCTGGGTTTTGCCGTTGGCGGCAAACGTCGTATCGAGGGTCCCGGGGGGGTTCCGGGTGGCGGAGAAGGCAAAAGCGGACTGGCGTGACATGCACCGCATCTCCTTGCGAGTCGTCCTGATCCAGAAGTTTGGGCGGCGACTATGTAGGGAGAATATTCAATCCCTGAATGATGAGATGCGCAACGGTGAGAACTCACAGACGGAGAGTCGTTGTGTGCCACAACAGTGTCTTTTCGAACCAATGGCAAGCCTGCAAAGTACCGGGTGCGCAATAGTTCTAATTTGTGCGGGAAATGAGTGCGGATCGGTGAAAACGATCAACCCGACTAATGACAAGGGGGGAGGGTGCGGACTACCCCGGAGTAATCCGCAAAACGATTAGTGCGGCATCGACCACGACTGCAGTGTGTAACCTTCCTCGCTCAATTCGGCGCGGGCCTGTTCCAGCAGACGTTCAAGCTGTTCAGGGTCGGAGTAGGCACTGCTTGGGATCTGCTTGCGGCCAATGCTGGTGCTGGTGCGGTCGATAACGGTCAGGCTGAGTTCGCCATTACCGTCTTGTGGGGCCCAGGCCACGCATTTGAATGGTTTGAATGCGCGGTCGGCAATCAGCAGTGCTTCGTTGATACGGAGCGGGGCGTTCATAGGGTCTTCTCTCTGTATGCCCAATCAAGTGATGTGCCGTCGGTTGGGCTTACCGTTCGGCTGGTTACTTGTACTGATGCCCGCAACCGGGGCTTGGGTCACACACAATCAAAATTAATTTCCACTTTATTTCACAGGCTCAAGAATGAGGCTGGCATTGAAAGCGCAATGAAAGGAAAGAGTCGTTAGGTAACTAACATAATCACAACTTATAACTGGTTTTACAGCGTCGCTATAGTCAAACAGTACAAGGCCCTGTCAAATTCTTGCTAATGTTACAGTCAGGTCTGCCAAATGACTGTTTTTAATAAAATTTCTTAAATTTGGCGCCAAGGAACAGTCATGAGCGATGCGCCTGCTTTACGACGTTTGTTAGTGGTGGACCCCTGTGACGATTGCTATCGTCTGCTCCCTGGATTGCGCGCTATCGGTTGGGACGTTGATAGCTGCACGCTGGCGAACGCCACTGACCGAACCTGTGACGTGGGCTTGTTGCGCTTGCAGCCCTCTCACCTTGAGCACCCGGAAGCCGTCAAGGAATTGATCAGCCGCAGTGGCACCGAATGGATAGCCGTACTCAATCAGGAAGTGCTGCGCCTGCAAAATGTCGGTGACTTCGTCTGTGAGTGGTTTTTTGACTTTCATACCTTGCCATTCGATGTGTCCAGGGTTCAGGTCACGCTGGGCCGGGCGTTTGGCATGGCGCGGTTGCGCGGGCAGGGCACGGTCCATGTTGACCAGCCCGAGCACGAATTGCTGGGTGACAGCAAACCTGTCCGTGAACTGCGAAAGCTGTTGAGCAAACTGGCTCCGACCGAATCTCCGGTGTTGATTCGGGGTGAAAGCGGCACTGGCAAGGAACTGGTCGCACGCACCCTGCATCGTCTGTCCCAGCGTCACAGCAAACCCTTTATCGCGATCAATTGTGGTGCGATTCCCGAACACTTGATCCAGTCCGAGCTGTTTGGCCATGAGAAAGGCGCATTTACCGGCGCGCACCAACGCAAGGTCGGACGGATAGAAGCCGCCAACGGGGGCACTCTGTTTCTCGATGAGATCGGTGACCTGCCACTGGAGTTGCAGGCCAACCTGTTGCGGTTCCTCCAGGAAAAACACATCGAGCGAGTGGGCGGCAGTCAGCCGATTGCGGTGGATGTGCGGGTTCTGGCGGCGACGAACGTCGACCTTGAAGCCGCCATCGCGAAGAAACGCTTTCGTGAAGACTTGTATTACCGCTTGAACGTACTGCAAGTGGCGACCGTTCCACTGCGCGAGCGCCATGGCGACCTGGCGACGCTTGCCAACCACTTCTCCCATTTCTACAGCCATGAAACCGGGCGCCGCCCACGCAGCTTCAGCGAAGACGCATTGATTGCCATGGGCAAACACGACTGGCCAGGCAATGTTCGCGAACTGGCCAACCGCGTTCGTCGCGGGCTGGTGTTGGCCGAAGGCCGGCAGATCGAGGCCCGTGATCTGGGGTTGATCAGTCCGCATACAATCGTCGCGCCGATGGGTACCCTCGAAGAATACAAGAGCCGGGCCGAACGCCAGGCATTGTGTGACGTATTGAGCCGCCACAGCGATAACCTGAGTGTCGCCGCCAAAGTATTGGGTGTGTCGCGACCGACCTTCTACCGGTTGTTGCACAAGCACCAGATTCGCTGAACCGCAGCTTTGAACAAAAAAACGCTGCGATTGAAATTGCTGCAGGTTTTTTGTTCGGGTCAGAAGTAGTAAGGAAGTTTCAGGCTGAACTGAAAGTCCGGGGCATCGTCCGTCATGCCGATGGACAGGTTGGGTACGATAGTCAGGTTGTCGGTGGCCGCAATGGTCATGCCGATGTTGAAGTAACCGGCGTTGGCATCGCTGGAGACCACCGATTGCCAATCCCCGCCATCTTCCTTGAGCTTGCTTTTGCGTTGCACCAGGTCCGAGACTGAAAACGACATACTCATCTTTTCGTTCAAGGCGAACGCAATACCGGTGCCAATCTGGAAGCTGTCGCCAATGCGTACTTTGCCCGGTGTCTTGACCGCCGGGTTGGAACTGATGTCGTCGAAAGACTCCTCCAGATTGTGCGTGTAGGACAGGCTGCCGAACAGCACCGCCGGATCGAACGTCTTGACCAGAGAGATCCCCGGCGTAATCGACCAGACACCATTACCGGTAGGCAAGGACTCAGGCACGGCCAGGTTGGAGTTATCGTCCACCCGAATCAGCTTGATGCCGAACGGATCTTTGCCGGTCGGCGCCTTGACGCGCAAGGTCACCACGGCATCCGGGGTGTTGACCGACTCGTCGAGGAATTTGTAGGCGATACCGAAGTTGACGTCACCTATGGTCGGGTCTTCCTTGACGGTATCTTCAGTCGTGACGTTGGCGGTGCCGTTATTGCCGCCACCGGACTGGTAGGTGGATTCACGGTAGACCACCGGCACGTTCAGGTCGAACTGCCAGCGATTGTTGAAGTTGTAGCGGCCGGTGAGGTCAAGCGTCCAGGTGTCGGCCTTGATCCGGTCCAGGTTGATGGCGCCCAGAAAGATCGAGTCCAGGGCGAGAAAGCCGTTGAGGATCAGTTGGCGGGTATCGTATCGGGAGTAGGTAATTCCGGTTTCGAAGCTGAACTTGCCGCCACCGAAGAACCCGCTGGCCTCGTCATACAGATTTGAAACGCTTTGCGCCGGTTGTGAGTCATCGGCCAGCGATTGTCCATACGAGCTGCCGCGGCCCCCGGCGGCCCCCCCTGAAGCGGCCGCCGCACCGGCGCCGGTGGCGACGTTTGGATTGCCTTTCATGTCTGCTGGCGACTTGGCCAGGCGTTTAGGGGGAGGAGAAGCGGGCTGGTCCTCAACCTGGCGGATTCGTTGTTCCAGTACCGCCAGGGCTTTTTGCTGGACTTCGTATCGTTGTTTCAACTCCAGCAACTCTTGTTTGAGCGCCTGCATTTCCGGGTCAGGTGCTGCCTGCAACATCGCCGCGGGGAGTAGAGCACTCAAGCAGACAACTGCACGCAGTGATACTGATCGGTACATGAAATAAGCCGTCCATTTGTGCCCAATGGTCCAGACTCAGCGTAGTTCAATAGCCCAAGGTCCGTAATGCAGCGAGTTGGTTCAGATTGCAGTCCAATGCGCCGGTACTCGGGCCATTATTGTTGAGCACTACGTTGAGTTGAGTCATGTTGTTGACCACATTGCTGCTGCCCAGCAACCGGGTGTTTTGCAGCAACCCGCCCTGGGCGACCTGTTGCAGGCTTGTGCCCTGGTTGTTGTTGGCGGTAATGGCCACCTGAACACCGCCGCTCGTCGCGGAAACGGCGACACTGCCTGCGGCATTGCTGCCGGTGATGGTTTGACCGGCTATCAGCGCCTGGCCCTGGCCCTGGCTCGGCACCAGTGCCGGGGCCGTGCCGGCCTCTTTGACGTTGATGGCAATGTTGTTGTTTGAGCTGTTGCCATCGCCTGCGGCCCGTGTGACCTGGGTTATGCCCCGGGAAGTGCTCAGGGCAGCGCCACCCGTCACGTTACCGCTGCCCGACCTGGACGTACCGCCATGACCAGATTGCTTGATGGTTGAAACATAGAACTCGGGTTTGACCGTTGCGGCTTGAAGTTGCATCGAAGTGGATGCCCCGATCAGATCACCACTGGCATTGCGCCAGGTACTGCTCATGACGACACCGAAGCTGATGACCCGCCCCGGCATCACATACCGGCCACGCAACTCGGCCAGTTCCTGGTCCTTGATTTCGATGGGTCTGAACTCATCAGCAAAACCTGAAGTGTTCGCTGCCAGACAGGCAGCGACCACCCAATACGAGGTTTTCATTTGCTGCTCCCGGAGCATCCTGCCCCCTCTCATCTTATTGGCGATTAAAAGAAGTCGCTCTGTATGAAACCAAAATCCATCAATTCAGCATCTTTGACCGGGTTGAAGTTATCCATCTTGTTCTTGGCTGTCAGCGGTTCCGGTGGACTGCGTAACGCATTGGTTTTGTCGTAACCGGGACCGACGATAGCGAAGATAATGCCATTCCAGCCTTTGACAAAATCATCATGGGCGTAGCGTTTGTGACCGAGCACCGGGTCGCCGATATAGACCCAGTGCTTGTCCGCCCGCTGCAACACCACGAAGTGTTTGTAGCCGCGAATTTCCATCAATACCACCACCGGAATCGTCACTGCATCGAGTCTTTCCGGCGGGATCTTGTAGCCCCGGGCGCGCATGCCGATGTGCTCTATGTAGCGCTTCATGTCCAACATGGAAAAACCCTGGGTACGCACTATGTCCTGGTCTGCGGTGACCAGCATGCCTTTGATGACGTGCTCCTCATCGACGTCGAGCCAATAGGCCTGGCGCAGTATCGTTGCCAGCGCAGCGGCGCCGCAGCTGAAATCGGTTTTCTGTTCGACGATGTCGCTGAACTTGCGCTCACGCAAACTCTGCACGTGCTTGTACACCAGCACGCCACCCGGCAGGGCGGCAACCGGTATCTGTGCAGCCTGGGTCATGCCAGAAAGACCAGACAGGCAGAGCAGGGCGAAAAGGGCAGTCTTACGCATGATCGGTACGCCTTCTGACTGTGGAAAAGCCCCGTCGCCGGTGCTTTCATTGCGATCACAATTACCGGCAAGCCTTGCAGCCTGCGGCGATGGACAGCGAGTTGCTTTGCTGGTTGCCTACCCCGGACGATATGTTGGCTCCGCCGTTGCCGGAGAAGTTGTTCATCGAGCCTGTCATCGAAGCATTGTTGGTTACAGGGGGTTTCCAGCCTTCTGGCGTCATCACTTGTTGAGTGGTTATGCCGGACAGACCGAGTACACCCACGGGTACGAAATCAGTCCTGGCGTTGTTGGTGACGTTCAGCCCGGACGTGCTTTGGTTAGCCGCCGCCGCCGCTACTGCTACACGGCCACCCGAAACGGCAATCGCCAAGTTGTTTTTCTGTTGGTTGAAGTCGCCGGTGGTCACGTTGATGCCGATGTTGCCGGAACCGCTGTTGCCAGCGTTATTGAGCGTTGTGTTGTTGGTGTTGGAGTGGTTCCTGGCGGTGTTGCCGGTGTTCTTCTGAGTCGCGCTGGAGACGGCGATCGCGCTGCCGAAGATGAAGGCTTCGTCAGCCGTGGCAAGGGCGGCGGCGTTGTCTTGCTGGTTGCCGTTACCGGCTGCAACGTTGGCGCCCATGTTGCCGTTGGAGTTGTTCAGGGAGTTATCGATTTTAGCGTCGTTTTTGGTGCCCCGGTTCACTACTCTGCTGCCACTGCTTTCCTGCGAGTCCAGCACGGCGGCCCCGGCGCCTGCGGTAATCTGCAGAACTTGTTCCAGCGTCGGGCCATTAGGCTGTTGGTTGTTGCCCTGTCCATTGCCCTGCTCGAGATCATCAAGACCGGCTGCCTGGGCTGCGAATGCCATCACTGCCGCCAGGGCGAAAGCCAGTGGTTTGAGAGCAGTTGTCGGGTTCATGGTGAATCTCCGTGCTCATTAGTTGGTCAAGTGTTGGTGCGTCCCTAATCGCACTGTATCGGGGTCAGTCAGAGACCCGGATGCTCAGGGTGTTAGCCATTCGGTTCCCCACCCCGGCACTCTGGTTCACCTGGATCACTCCCCGGCTGCCGGTGAAGGCCTGGTCGCTTGTGACGACCTGGCGACTGCCGTTTGGGGTGCCAGTTGCTCCCAAGTTCGGTAACAACGCCACGTTCTGTTGAGAAAGAGCACTATCGTCAACAGCTTGCGGTGCAGCACTGATGCTGATGCGCATGGCGTTGGCCATCTGGTTGTTGGCCCCGGCACCCTGGTTGACGCCCAATACACCGTTGCCATTGCTCAAGGAGGTGCCGACGATACTGGCCGTCGCGTCCATCGACGGATTGGCGGGCGTGGTGATTTTCTGCTGGACGCTGGTGCTCGCATCGGCTTGGGTACCCATGGCGATCGCGCGGACGTTGGCCTGCTGTTGTTGTTCACCAGCCGCCTGGTTGACGTTGAAGTTGCCGCGGTATTGAGCACCGGAATCCTGGAGGGTGGCGTTGTTCACCGAACTGACGCCCGAATCGGCCATTACGCCGGTGCAGCCGAACAGGGCAAGTAGCAGCAGGGACCGACTCATCTCATTGGCCTCCCGCCATTCTGCCCAGTGAGCCGAGGCCGCTGCTCATGGCACGGTTGATGGTCCCGGAAATCGCGCTGCCACTGCCACCACCCTGGCCGACGGACATGCCGGGCATACCGTTGGGGTTGGTGACGACGTTGAGGCCTTGCACGCCACCCAGGCTTTGCCCGTTGTTGTGGCGAAGGGCCGTTCCGGTGGTGACCCCGGCGATGTCGGCATCGCTGAGTTCGCCGGTAACTCGGGCCGACGGGTTGGCATTGACGGTGTTCGGGTTCGGATCTGTGCCGCTGCTGCGACCGACAGGTGTTGGGTGAATGGTTCGATCGAGCACGATGACACCGTTGCCTTCGGCTTGAACATTGAAACTGAGAAGCGCACCGGCAGCGCTCGCGATCACCAAGAGCCACGTAAAGCCTTTTTTACCGAGTATCCCCACGATCATCTTTCCTTCTTTTGTGGGCTGGCCCTGGTCAGCTGTATAAAGGAGAGAGCGAAAGTTGTGCCGGTTTTTGAATATCGTGTTGATTCAATGGCTTATGGATGTTGTCCGGGAGCCCTTTGCCGAGGATGTTTCAACGGTGAGACAAAACCCTGCGCAGGCAGCCAGGATATGCGGATGCACCGCTCTAGAACAAGGGTCTTGGCGATGCTGTATCAGCGCCTTTACAAGTCCGGTGAGCAAACGATGAAGGGCGCTGAAATGGGTGGTTTGAGACAGGAAGGGTGTTTCAGGATCGGACACTTTTCACCCAAAACAGGGGGGCGGGGGAGAATGCCCCAAACGCCGGTCAGGCCTCGAGCAATCGGGTCACCGCGTTCAGTGCCTGGAGTCGGCGATCTGCCCAATCTCCCTGCAGTACTTCAACGGATTGTGCGTGGTGCTCGAGCCAGGCCAGGGTCTGGTCGAAAAATGCCTGGCGCTCACTCAATCGGGGCTGGCAACGCTGGCCATCATCCGTCCAGGCAACGTGTTCCGGCGACAGCAGCAAGTGCAAGTCGTAATGCCGGGCCAGTAGCGCTTGTTCGATCCAGGCGGGACAGTCGCCGAACAGGGTTTGGCTCCAGAGGATATTGCTCAGCAGGTGCGTGTCGAGGATGAGCAAAGGCGGTTGTTGTGCTCGTGCTTCGTCCTCCCATGCCAATTGACCGCGGGCGATGTCCGGAATGTCGGCCAGGGTGGTGTCCCGCGGATTCTGCTCGATGAACCAGCGCACATACTCGTCGACCAGAATCCCGCCGAAGCGCTGTTGCAACTCGGCCGCCAGCCAGCTTTTACCGCTGGATTCGGGGCCTGTGAGTACCAGGACTTTCATGCGTGCAATGCCGGATCGGCACGCCATTCGCGCCAGCCTTGCACGGCGATCACAGTGAACAAGCCGTACAGGGTGGCGGTCAGGTACAGGTCCTTATAGATGAACAGCCCGACGAAAATCACATCCAGGGCGATCCACAGCGGCCAGCACTGGACACGCTTTTGCGCCATCCAGACCTGCGCCACCAGGCTGAACCCGGTCAGAGCCGCATCGAGCCAGGGTTGTGCGGCATCGGTCCAGTGGGCCATGGCCGCCCCCAGCAACAGGCTGCCAATTGCACCGATGGCAAGGCTCAACGCCACGGACCGGGTATCGAGCCGACTGACTTCGCGGCCATGGGTCGTTTCGCCAAACCGCGTCCACTGCCACCAACCGTAAAGCTGCAAGGCGGCATAGACGACTTGCAGCAGCATGTCCGAATACAGCTTCACCTCAAAAAAGATCCAGCTATAGAGCAGCACCATGACCAGGCCGATGGGCCAGCACCAGGGGTTCTGTTTGACTGTCAACCAGACGGCAATGACACCGAGGGCGGCGGCAAACAGTTCAAGCCCGGACATGGAGGCTCCTTGGTAAAATCGAAAAGGGGACGGATTGTAACCGGATCGGCGTCGAGAATCCCGTGGCGCAGGGTGTGCTTCATTGGCGCCCGATAACGCGGCAGCGCCAATCGGACTTGTCTGGTAGGATTTCGGCCCCGCGCGGATAAACCCGAATCAGGGTTGTTTTTTCACAGGATTTTTACGGCTCTGTGGTGATCCTTGATGCGCGGTGCTTCAGCTACGCTAATCGCAATTCAAGCTTTTGAAAAATACTAACGGGGCATGCCGACGCGCATAGCCTTTTGGGGGATTGATGGATCTTTGGACCGCCTTTCAGGCATTGATTCTTGGGGTTGTAGAAGGGCTGACCGAATTCCTGCCCATTTCCAGTACCGGCCACCAGATAATCGTGGCCGACTTGCTCGGCTTCGGGGGCGAGCGGGCGATGGCGTTCAACATCATTATTCAGCTGGGGGCCATCCTGGCAGTGGTGTGGGAGTTTCGACGCAAGATCTTCGACGTGGTCATCGGTCTGCCGACCCAGCCGGGCGCCCGGCGGTTTACCGCGAACCTGTTGATCGCGTTCCTGCCGGCCGTGGTGTTGGGTGTGATCTTCGCTGACCTGATCCACAAGTACTTGTTCAACCCGATCACCGTGGCAACGGCGCTGGTCGTGGGCGGGATCATCATGTTGTGGGCCGAGCGCCGTCAGCATGAAGTACACGCCGAAACGGTGGATGACATCACCTGGAAAGATGCCCTGAAAGTCGGCTTCGCCCAATGCCTGGCCATGATTCCGGGCACTTCGCGTTCGGGCTCGACGATCATCGGCGGGTTGCTGTTCGGCCTGTCGCGCAAGACCGCTACCGAGTTCTCGTTCTTCCTGGCGATGCCAACCATGGTCGGCGCAGCGGTGTACTCGGGCTATAAATACCGTCACCTGTTTGTCCCGGCGGATTTCCCGGTGTTCGCGATCGGTTTCGTCACGGCGTTCGTCTTCGCGATGATCGCGGTCCGCGGGCTGCTCAAGTTCATCGCCAACCACAGCTATGCGGCGTTTGCCTGGTATCGCATTGTGTTCGGCCTGATCATCCTGGCGACCTGGCAATTCGGCTGGGTCGACTGGAGCGCGGCCAAGCCGTGAGTGACTCAAGCGCGCGCAATAACCCCGGGCGTCAGCCCGGGGGACAGATCCGCCATTCACGGTTGAAGTGGCTGGTGTTTGCAATCCTGTGCGCGTTGCCGCTGTCGGGTTCGGTGTCGTCATGGCTGCACGGGGTCTCGTTGATTCCCCTGGCGGCCTACGGCATCGTCAGTGTCGTGACGTTTTTTCTGTACTGGAGCGACAAGCGCAAGGCCCGCGCCGAACAATGGCGGACGCCGGAGAATGTCCTGCATGCGCTGGAGTTCGCCGGAGGCTGGCCCGGTGCCTTGCTGGCCCAGCAAGCGTTTCGGCACAAAACCCGCAAAGTCTCGTACCAGTTGGTGTTCTGGATCATCGTGCTACTGCACCAGGTGTTCTGGATCGACCACCTGTTCCTCGGCGCACACCTGTTCGCCTTGTTCTAATGAAGAAGGCCCTATAGCAACAGACCGACTTGAGTGCGCTTTGGCAGTCTGCTCACCACCAATTGGTGGGAACGCTGCAGCAATCCCTGCAGTTCTTCGCTACCGAGCGGGTAGGGCGTCTCCATGATGATCCACTGGGCGCGCGCCAGATAAGGCGCCGGATGAATCCCCGGACGGTCGCAATGGCCGAGAAACAGATCCTTGTCGACCTTGAAGGCCAGGGAATCACCCCGCAGGCCCTGCAACGCGAACATCTTGTTCCCGGCAATCGAAAACACCCGTACGCCTCCCCATTTATAGTCTTCCCGCGCTCCCGGCAGGGCGAGGCAAAACTTCGCGACATCCTCTTCGCTCATCCGTCCGGCTTTCATAACAATCGTTCCCCACAGGCATTGAAGGATTCGACCAGATGGTCAATCCAGGCGCGTACCGCCGGCATCACCCCGCGTCGATGAGGATAGACCGCTTGCAGCCACCCACCGGGCAACGACCACTCGGGAAGCAGCTGCACCAGCGAGCCGTTCTCCAGTTCCTGCTCGCAATACATCATGGGCAGCAACGTAAAACCCAGGCCTGAAAGCGTGCTGGCCTTGCGCACGATAAAGTCATCGATGCCCAGTCGGGCCTCGAGCGCGAGTTCAAAACTTTTGCCTTTTTGATCCAGCAGGCGGATGTGCACCAGACGGTCGGCTTCCAGGGCGCCGAGCACCGGCAGGTTTTTCAGATCCTCGGGATGGTTGATCTCACGGCCAACGAGGAAACCGGGGCTGGCGACCATCAGCATCTGCGCCTGACGCAGGCGACGGGTGACCAGCAGCGGGTCTTCGTCGCCCAGCTCGCGCACACGCAGGGCCACGTCAATGCCTTCGTTCACCAGATCGACCCGCCGGTTGAGCAGCATGATCTCCAGCTGGACTTGCGGAAACCGTTCCAGAAAGTCGCTGATCACCCCCGGCAATATTTCGTGGGCCAGCCCGACCGGGCAGGACACCCGCAACCGCCCGCGGGGCTCGCTGGACATGCTGGCAACAGCCTCGTCGGCCATTTCCGCCTCCAGCAGCATCGCCTGGCAATGCCTGAGGTAGCGCTCGCCCACCGCGGTCAGTTTCAGTTGTCGGGTGGTGCGTTGCAGCAATCGCGCGCCAAGGCGTTCTTCCAGTTCGGCGATGCGCCGTGACAATCGGGACTTGGGAATGCCGAGCACACGCCCGGCTGCCGCGAAACCACCGGCTTCCACGACTTTGGCGAAGTAATACAGGTCGTTGAGGTCTTGCATGATGTGAGCCTGATTGTTCTATCTGTGAGACGAACTATCGCATTATTGCCGTCTAATCAGCTATTGGTTTCGTCTGTAGGATTAGTTCCATCAGATCGCCCTTGTGGGCGATCCTCACCTGGAGATCCCACATGAAACTGCTGCATATCGATTCGAGCATCCTGGGCGACAATTCGGCTTCCCGTCAGTTGAGCGGCGAAGTCGTCAAAGCCTGGCAAGCCGCCGAGCCTACTGCTGTTGTGACTTACCGCGACCTGGCGGCCGACGCGCTCAGCCACTTTTCCGCCACCACCCTGGTCGCTGCAGGCACCACCGCTGAGCTGCGCAACGCTGCACAACAGCACGAAGCCGAACTGAGCGCCTCGACCCTGGCCGAATTCCTGGCTGCCGATGCCGTGGTGATTGCCGCACCGATGTACAACTTCACCATCCCGACTCAACTGAAGGCCTGGATCGACCGCATCGCGGTAGCCGGCCAGACCTTCCGTTACACCGAAGCCGGCCCTGAAGGCCTGTGCGGCGGCAAGAAAGTGGTGATCGTCTCGACTTCAGGCGGCATGCACGCCGGTCAGGCAACCGGTGTTGCCCACGAAGAGTATTTGAAGTTGCTGTTCGGTTTCATTGGCATCACCGACATCGAAATCGTCCGCGCCGAAGGCCTGGCTTACGGTGACGACGTGCGCAACAAAGCCATGAGCGACGCTCACACGCAGATCAGCGAGCAGTTGTTCGCCGCAGCGTAAGGCTTGCGTAAAAGTAAGCAACCGTTCAGGTAAAGCCCCAAAAAACTCTGTAGTCTGGTTACGCAAGTACCAGCTACGGAGTTTTTTGTTTCTGGTCGTTTCAGATTGTGGCCCGACTTATGCAGTCGATGGCTTAGGTCTCAAGTCCGGTAACAGGTGGGGCATCCCATGGTGCGTCTTTGTGCAACTTTGCTGATTTGCCTGCTCAGCAGCCTGAATACAGTGCACGCCGCGCCTGCGCCGCATCCTCACTGGAGCGTCGGCTTCCATGAGATGACTTTTCTCGACCCACTGGACCTGCAGCCGATGCGCGCCATCGCCTTCTATCCGTCCAGTGATTGGGAGCACACCAGCAAGCTCGAGGGTTACACCGTCGAAGCCGGGGAGGACACCAAAATCGCCATTGGCCGGTTCCCGATGCTGATGCTGTCCCACGGTAACACCGGCACTCCACTGGCCTTGCACGATCTCGCCACGTCGCTGGCGCGAAAAGGTTTTGTCGTGGTGGCAGTGATTCACCCCGGCGACAACTCCAGGGATCACAGTCGTCTCGGTACTTTGAGTAACCTGTACGGCCGGCCGATCCAGATTTCCGAAGCCATTACCGCCACCTTGGGCGACCGTATGCTGTCGCCGTTCGTCAATGCCGATCAAGTGGGGGTCATCGGTTACTCGGCCGGTGGCGAGACCGCATTGATTCTGTCCGGTGCCACCCCGGATCTGGATCGCCTGCGGCGTTACTGCCAGGAGCGGCCGGATGACCGCGATGCCTGCAACACCCAGGGTGAACTGATTGTCGACCGCGACGACCTGCAACCGGTGGCCGATCCTCGCGTTCACGCCTTGATGCTGATGGCGCCGTTGAGCCTGAAATTCGGCCGCCACACTCTGGCCGACGTGCATGTGCCGGTACTGCTTTACAGCGGCGATGGCGACAAACTGGTGGCCTTTGACAAGAACGCCGCGGCGTTGGCGCGCAAACTGCCGACGGCGCCTGACTTCAAGCTACTGGCCGGGGCAGGGCACTTCGTCTTCATGGCGCCGTGCAATGACGAGCAGATCGTGATCATGCCCGCGCTGTGCACCGATGCGGATGGCGTCGATCGGCAAGACATACACCGCAATCTGATTTCCGAGGCTGGAAGTTTCTTCTCGCGCACCCTGGGTCGGGAAACCCGGGCCGGGATGCAGACTGCCGATCAATAGGTGAAGTGAGTTACTTGTTAGCCAAGGCTGTTTCCAGAGTCTGAACTCTGGCATTCAATTCACGGACCGATTCAATCAGCGGAGCGACGAGTTTCTGATAATCCACTTGCAGGCGATCGTTGTCAGTGCGCACCAACTGTGGGTAAACTTTCTGGACGTCCTGGGCAATCAGGCCTATGTCAGCTTTGTCATTTTGTTTCCAGTTGAATGTTACACCGCGAAGTTTAAGAAGGTTCTCCGTCGGGCTTTCCAGGCGCTGGATATTGGTTTTCAGTTTTTCATCGCTGAATGGACAGCATTCGCTGCCAATATCGCCAAGGTCCCAGCATTTACCGTTGTGGCAAATCTGTTGTTGGGCGGTATTTTCCGCCTGTGCAGTGGTGTAAAGGGAAAGCATCAGAGTGGGTGCCAGAAGGGCTAGAGGCAGAATGCGCATTATTTGTTCCTTTATTAGTTATCGGGGCGACCTCGTTGGATTTTGTCAAAATTAATAGTTATAACAATAATGGCACTGTGCATTAAGTTAAACTGGATATTGCCTTCTGTATGTATTTTGAAATGTTTTAACAAGCCGTAACTATTCTAGATTGGTTTTAACTTGCAATGCCGACGGCTCGGCGCGATAGCAGCAATGTCAGGCCCAACCCTGTCACTGACAGCAATGCCGCGAAAAAGAAAATCCATGGATAGCCAAGATTCAACGCCACCGCTCCCATCAGCGGGCCGGCAATTGCCAATGCCAGGTCGAAAAACACGGCATAGGCACTCAAACCCGCACCCCGACTGGAATTAGGCACCTGTTTGATCGCCTCGACACCCAGCGCCGGGTACACCAGCGAAAGGCCGAATCCGGTCAGCCCTGCACCGATCAATGCATACCTGGTCGAAGGGGCCAGCCACAGCAAAACCAGGCCAACCGTTTCGATGCACATGCAGGCAATGGCTGAAGTGAATCCACCAAAGCGGTTGATGCTGGAAATGAACAGCAGGCGCGACAGAATGAAACACACGCCGAACACAGTCAGGCAGTATGCCGCCCCCGTCCACCCGCGATTGACGTAATACAAGGTAATAAAGGTCGTCAGGGTGCCATAGCCGATGGAAGCCAGGCTCAGACTCGCGCCAAACGGCGCAATGCGCCCGAACACCGCCCGGAACGGCAGACGTTCACCGCGTACCACCGGCACCGAGGGTTTGTTGCGAATCAGCAGCAGTGCGGCCAAGGCGAGCAGCGACAGGGCAATGCCGAGGCTGGCGAAACCCAGCTGCTGAACCATCACCACGCCCAGGGGCGCACCAATGGCAATGGCGCCATAGGACGCGATGCCGTTCCAGGAGATCGACCGGGCGGTGTGTTCAGCGCCTACCTGACCCATGCACCAACTGATGGTGCCTACGCCGATCAGTCCCTGAGCGATGCCGAGTAACAGGCGGCCAACGAGCAGGATTAGAAGGCTGAGCAGCGGCAAGCTTTGCAACAACACCGACAGCCAGGTCAGCACGCCGCTTAATACAATCCCCGACAGGCCATAAATGATTGCGCGCTTGGTGCCTACGCTGTCGGACATTCGCCCGGCCATGGGCCGGCTGAGCAGGGTGGCGAGGTATTGCGAGCCGATGGTCAGCCCGGCCACGATGGCGCTGAACCCGAGCTGCTCGTGGACGTAACCCGGCAGTACCGCAATCGGCAAACCGATACAGAGGAAGGCGATGAAGGTATAGAAGACGATGGAGACGATCTGCAGGGTGATCGCCATGGAGCTTTGCGGAGACACTTGCTGCACAGACATGAGGGCTCGTTCGCGGGCGGCGGTTGGGAGAGCTGCATCATGGCGCGGCGTTGGGATAAAAGAAAGCAGGCTAACTACTTTTGCCGTGACATTATCGCTGTTCCTCATGGCCTCATCGCGAGCAAGTCGGATCGCGATAATTTATGCACCTACAAGAAACCTTGGCCCGGAATGCAAAAAGCCCCGTCACCAGGACAGGGCTTTTCACTTGAAGCTTGCAACTAAAGGCTTGTGGCTGCCCTTAGAACACCACACCCTGGCTGCGCAGGTAATCGTCGTAGGTGCCGCTGAAGTCGGTTACGCCGTTAGGGCTCAACTCGATGATGCGGGTGGCCAGGGACGATACGAACTCACGGTCGTGGCTGACGAAGATCAGCGTGCCCGGATAGTTCTCCAGCGCCAGGTTCAGCGACTCGATGGATTCCATGTCCAGGTGGTTGGTCGGTTCGTCCATCACCAGCACGTTCGGCTTTTGCAGGATCAGCTTGCCGAACAGCATACGACCTTGTTCACCACCGGAAATCACCTTGACCGACTTGAGGATCTCGTCGTTGGAAAACAGCATCCGGCCCAGTGTGCCGCGAATGATCTGCTCGCCCTGGGTCCACTGGCCCATCCAGTCGAACAGGCTGACGTCGTCTTCGAAGTCGTGGGCGTGGTCCTGGGCGTAGTAGCCCAGCTCCGCGCTTTCGGTCCATTTCACGGAACCGGCGTCCGGTGTCAGCTCACCCATCAGGGTGCGCAGCAGGGTGGTCTTGCCGATACCGTTCGGGCCGATGATCGCCACGCGCTCGCCGGCTTCGACGGTGAAGCTGAAGTTCTTGAACAGGGTCTTGCCGTCGAAGCCCTTGGACATCTGCTCGATGGTCACGGCCTGGCGGTGCAGCTTTTTGGTTTGCTCGAAGCGGATGAACGGGCTGACGCGGCTCGATGGCTTGACTTCGGCCAGCTGGATCTTGTCGATCTGCTTGGCACGGGAGGTGGCCTGCTTGGCTTTCGAGGCGTTGGCCGAGAAGCGGCTGACGAAGGTCTGCAGTTCGGAGATCTGCGCTTTCTTCTTGGCGTTGTCCGACAGCAGTTGCTCACGGGACTGGGTCGCCGCGGTCATGTACTCGTCGTAGTTGCCCGGGAACAGGCGCAACTCACCGTAGTCCAGGTCGGCCATGTGGGTGCAGACGCTGTTAAGGAAGTGACGGTCGTGGGAAATGATGATCATGGTGCTGTTACGCGCCTTGAGGATCGTTTCCAGCCAGCGGATGGTGTTGATGTCCAGGTGGTTGGTCGGTTCGTCGAGCAACAGCACTTCCGGATCGGAGAACAGTGCCTGGGCCAGCAATACCCGCAGTTTCCAGCCTGGAGCGACTTCGGACATCGGGCCGAAATGCTGTTCCAGGGGAATACCCAGGCCCAGCAGCAGTTCGCCGGCGCGGGATTCAGCGGTGTAGCCGTCCATTTCGGCGAATTCGGTTTCCAGCTCGGCCACGGCCATGCCGTCTGCTTCGCTCATTTCCGGCAGCGAATAGATGCGGTCGCGCTCGGCCTTGACCTTCCACAGCTCTTCGTGACCCATGATCACGGTGTCGATCACGGTGAATTCTTCGTAGGCGAACTGGTCCTGGCGCAATTTACCCAGGCGCACGTTCGGTTCCAGCATGACCTGGCCGCCGGACGGCTCGAGGTCGTTGCCGAGAATCTTCATGAAGGTCGACTTGCCGCAACCGTTGGCGCCGATCAGACCGTAACGGTTGCCACCGTTGAACTTGACCGAAACGTTTTCGAAGAGCGGCTTGGCGCCGAACTGCATCGTGATGTTAGCTGTAGAAATCAAAGGTTTTTCCTGCG
The DNA here is from genome assembly GCF_056400405.1 of Pseudomonas sp. P5_B3. NCBI lineage: Bacteria > Pseudomonadati > Pseudomonadota > Gammaproteobacteria > Pseudomonadales > Pseudomonadaceae > Pseudomonas > Pseudomonas sp. P5_B3. The sequence goes on from NZ_JBFULI010000038.1 coordinate 26,971, forward strand.
AAGCATTCAGAGTAGCCAGGGTTGCGGCAGTACCGGTTTCCACTGTCCGGACCCCGGGACATTCATCCCGATCGGCAGTGCAAGATCCATCTGGCATTAAGTGGACAGCAGCATGTGGCGCGCTTGGCCCGAGTCAATGTGCGCTGAAAGGGGATTTCCCGCTCTCAACCTGGGTCGCGCGTAAAGTTTGGCGGCAATTGTACTGGTCTGGCTCTTTAAACGATAGGGCGTTGAGATCACTGCAACGCTTTGGCGGATTTTGCGGACACATTTTCGCAGTTGCAGGTTAACTATTGGTTACAAACTGTGGCTAAAATGCCATCCAACAGCCGGAAACCGACCATCGGCAAGGCTCGATTGTACTAAGGGGCCGCTGTTTCGTAATCAGTCGCTGCACAAGACCCGGGAGGGCGCTGTTTGTTTATTTCCAACCTGTGACGATTTCCGTGAAACTCATCATTGCCGTTATCTACGTTGTCTCCATTGCGTATGTCCACCTGCGCGGTCAGGTGCGCCACAAGCTGGGTCGCCAGTTGAGTGATCACTCGACGTTTTTGGCGCCGATCAATTGCTTTCTTTATCTGTTTTCGAAAACCCCCAACAAGCCTTATCTCGACCCGGCCGACTTTCCCGACCTGAGCCCGCTGCAGGCGCATTGGGAAGAAATCCGTGCCGAAGGCCGGAACTTGCTTCACGCCGGCGAGATCAAGCGTTCGAATCAATACGATGACGTCGGTTTCAACTCGTTTTTCAAGACCGGCTGGAAGCGCTTCTATCTCAAGTGGTATGGCGACAGCCACCCGTCGGCCATGAAACTCTGCCCGCGCACCACTGAGCTGGTGCAGGGCATTGGCTCGATCAAGGCGGCGATGTTCGCCGAGCTGCCCCCGGGCTCCAGACTGGTGCGCCATCGCGATCCGTACGCCGGTTCGTACCGTTATCACCTCGGACTGGACACACCCAACGCTGAAGGTTGCTACATCAATGTCGATGGCCAGCACTACCATTGGCGCGATGGCGAAGCGGTGATGTTCGATGAGACCTACATTCATTACGCAGAGAACACCACGGCGCACAATCGCATCATCTTGTTTTGCGACGTCGAGCGGCCGATGAAGTATCGCTGGGCAGCGGCATTCAATCGCTGGTTCAGCCGCACTGTCATGTCGGCGGCAGGTGCGCCGAACGAGGACGGAGACAGGACGGGCGGGCTTAACCTTCTGTTCAGCAAGATCTACAAGCTTCGCCTGCGCGGCAAGGAGCTGAAAAGGCGCAACCGCAAGCTTTACTACCTCGAAAAGTGGTCGATCCTTGCCGGGCTGCTGGTGGTCTTTATTCTGATTTGAAGGGTGTATTCGGGCGGCGTTCCGACGATGAGGCCGGAACATCCAGCCTGTTACATCTTGCCGGGGAGGTTTTTGTTAACAAAACCGAACCCCGGGCGTAGCGTGGTATCGAAGTCCTTATCCGCGCGACGTAGAGAGGCACCCCATGAACCGATACGTGTTTGGCGCCATTGTGCTGGTCTTGAGTGGCGTATTGGGCCCACTGGCCCGGGCCGATGCCTCTGTTTCGTGGCAATTGGCCCAGAACCTGCCGGGCCGTACCAACAACAATCCTTACAGCAGTCCGATTAACCGGGCCAACCCCAACAGCATGCAAGGCACTCAACCCGGCGCCCCGGCCATACGCGGACCCAATACCGTGCCGGTCCCGCGCTCGCCGACGCTGGACAACGGTGGCATCGGTAATCGCTATCCCGACCGGACCGCTCCCGCCAGCCCACCGAAATTCATTCCCAATCCTGCCCCGCGAGACACCGGCACCGACAACCGATGAGTGGCAGGCGTCACCTCTGCCCGTTACTTTTCACGAAACCTCATGTTCATCGGAAAAGGAATCCTGCATGTTGCGCAAAAACCTATTGGCAGCCCTCTGTGCCAGCGTATTGATCAGCGCCACTGTTCCTGTGCTTGCCGCGCCCGCCCAGACGATGAAAAGCGAAGAAGGCACCCTCGAGGTCACCCCCGTCGTGACGGGGCTGGAGCACCCCTGGGCCCTGGCATTCCTGCCGGATCGTAAAGGCATGCTGGTGACCGAACGGCCCGGCAACCTGCGACTGGTGACCGCCGACGGCAAGCTGTCAGCACCGCTCAATGGCGTGCCGACGGTCTGGGCCAAGGGGCAGGGCGGCTTGCTGGACGTGGCGTTGTCACCGGATTTCAAGCAGGACCGGACGGTCTATCTGTCCTATGCCGAAGGGGGTGGTGAGGATAACAAGGCCGGTACTGCGGTGGGGCGCGGCCGGCTCTCCGACGATATGACGGCGCTCAAGGATTTCCACGTGATCCTGCGTCAGGAGCCCAAACTCTCGGTGGGCAACCATTTCGGCTCGCGGCTGGTGTTCGATCGCGACGGCTATCTGTTCGTAACCCTGGGGGAAAACAACGACCGCCCGACCGCCCAGGACCTCGACAAACTGCAAGGCAAAGTGGTGCGGATCTACCCGGACGGCACGGTGCCCAAGGACAACCCCTTTGTCGGCCAGGCCAACGTGCGCCCGGAAATCTGGTCCTACGGGCAGCGCAATCCGCAAGGCGCGGCGCTCAACCCGTGGAACGGCACGCTGTGGGAAAACGAACACGGCCCCCGGGGTGGCGATGAAATCAACATCATCGAGCGTGGCAAGAATTACGGCTGGCCGCTGGCGACCCATGGCATCAACTACTCCGGTCAACCGATTCCCGAAGCCAGGGGGGATACCGTCGAAGGCACCGTTGCCCCGAACCATGTCTGGGAAAAATCCCCGGGCCTGAGTGGCATGGCGTTCTACGATGCCGACCGTTTCAAGGCCTGGCAGCGCAACGTGTTTATCGGCGCGTTGGTCAGCCAGGAACTGATCCGCCTGGAGTTCGATGGCGACAAGGTCGTGCACGAGGAGCGCTTGCTCGGGGAGTTGAAAAAACGCATTCGCGATGTGCGGCAGGGGCCGGATGGCTATTTGTATGTGTTGACCGATGAGGAGAACGGTGGCGTTTACAAAGTCGGGTTGAAGCTGCCGGCTGACTAAAGACCTCTACAAAAACTTGCCATTGACTTGCCATCAGCACCCGGCTAATTTCGAGCCATGACTTCCACTGTATTGCGCTGCCAGCCAAGCATTATTACCGCCATTCCTCATTTGGCGGGCTAGCTCACGGCTGCAGTACCCAACCCGCCCTCGAGGCGGGTTTTTACTTTCTGTCTCCCGGGCCCCGATCAACGTCAGGAGACGAGAATGAGTTTTACAACCGATCAGCAAGCCCTGCTTGAACGCTACGTCAAAAAGATCCTTGCCGCGCCGGTGTATGAACTGGCGGTGCGCACGCCGTTGCAAGCGGCGCCGGCCTTGTCTGAAGCCTTGGGCAACCAGGTCCTGCTCAAGCGCGAAGACTTGCAACCGACCTTTTCCTTCAAGATCCGCGGCGCCTACAACAAGCTGGTGCAGCTGAGCGAAGCGCAAAAGGCTCGCGGCGTGGTCACGGCTTCTGCAGGCAATCATGCGCAGGGCGTGGCGCTGGCGGCACGKGAGTTGGGGATCGACGCCACCATCGTCATGCCCTGTACGACGCCGCAATTGAAGGTCATCGGGGTGCGCAGTCGCGGCGCCGATGCAGTATTGCACGGCGAAAGTTTTCCGTTTGCCCTGGCCTATGCGCTGGACCTGGCCCGGGAAACCGGTCGCACCTTTGTTTCGCCTTTCGACGACCCGCAAGTGATCGCCGGCCAAGGCACGGTGGCCATGGAAATCCTGCGCCAGCATCAAGGGCCGCTGGATGCGATCTTCGTGCCGGTGGGTGGCGGGGGGCTGATCGCGGGCATCGCCGCTTACGTCAAATACTTGCGACCGCAGGTGCGCATCATCGGCGTCGAGTCGGAGCATTCCGCGTGCCTGCAAGCGGCGTTGCTGGCCGGTGAGCGAGTGATCCTGCCCAGCGTCGGCACCTTCGCCGACGGGGTGGCGGTGGCGCAGATCGGCGCTTACGGGTTTGAGGTCTGCCGGTTTTGCGTCGATGAGGTGGTGACGGTCAGCAACGATGAACTTTGCGCCGCAATCAAGAATATCTACGACGATACCCGCTCGATCACCGAACCTTCCGGTGCGCTGGCGGTGGCCGGAATCAAGAAGTACGTGGCACAGAGCGGCGCTCGTGGTCAGACCCTGGTCGCCATCGACTCGGGTGCCAACATCAATTTCGACAGCCTGGGGCATGTGGCCGAGCGAGCTGCGTTGAGTGGCGCTCCGGCATGACGCGAGGGCAGGCCGATAGCGGATGACCGGTTATTCCTGAACAGCTTTCTCGACCTTGTTCGATGCCGACCAGATTCGGTAGCGCACTTCGATGTCCTTGGGTACGTACAGTACGAGCGGCAGTTTGCTGTTGTAACGCAGCAGGAAGCCGTCACCGACCACCGGTACAAAATCCTGTTTGCGCGTGCCGTCCGGGCAGGCCATCAGCGTGCTCATCGGGCCAATGACTTTTTCCAGGCGATAGAACGGGTAGCCCCAGCCCTCGAGGTTCTTCTCCTCGAGAATGCCGCCCAGACGCGGGTTATTGCAGTCGACTGTCATCATCTTGCCGGCCAGGATCTCGACCTGGAAGTCGTTTTCCCGGGGCTGTGGCGCGAGGTGGATCACCTGGCGGGTAAACCCGCTTTCGGCCTTCGGATAGGGCGCGGTGTCTTCGAGTTTGGCGGCGTGTGCCAGGCCCGTCAGTCCGAGAGCGAATAGCCCGAGTGTCGCGTGTGTAGTCAAAGAACTCATGGTTGCCTCCTTGCTTGAAGTGAAGGTCGGCATTCTCACTGCCGTGTGCAGTGAAGGCAAACCCGTGGCGCCCAGCATGCAGATTGCAGGGTTACAAGGTGTGTTTATTGCGAACTGCATGGCAGGCTTTACAGGTGACTTGCCTGAACCCATGAATTGCCGATGAACTGCACAGCGAAATCCGGAGCATGATTTATGCTGTAGCTGTCCTTGAAGCTTGCCGGGATTCCATATGAGCGAGCATTGACCGTCATTGGCAGTCTCACATAGGAGGGAGTCGCCATGTTTCTTTCTGCCTTGGAAATTCGCAACATCATCGAAAGCAGTTTTCTACCCAAGCGCTGCCAGTGCACGCTGTCACCGGATCTGTCCATGACCGTCAAGGTCTATGCCGACGGTCAAACCGATCATCTGGATCTATTGGTCACCGGCATCGATGCCTCCGGGCTCAATGGTTGTCGGGAAATAAACGAGTTGATTGCCCAACTGCGCTCCAGACAGCATCACGTAGACGTCGAGCCACACTCGATGCTGGGCAAAGCGCTCTAGCTTGCTGTTTCGAGTTCCACGGACACGCGCCGGGTCTGGAAGAACGCCAGGCCCAGCGCCAGTTCAACGGCAACCGCCAGCAAATCAGACTTTTCGGTCAGCTCTGGTTCTCGCAGGCGTCGGAAAGTTTACGGTAGGTAATCTCTGCGGGTTTTCCCCTGTCATCGATGTACTTCATCTGGGCATCTACCACTTTGCACTCAAGGGTGTCCGGCTCGGTCAGTGAAATCACTTTGCTGACATGCAATGGCATGCCGTAGTGATAGGGCACGGCTTGAGAGTCAGTGGTGTCATTGGCCTGAGCCAGGCCGGCAAACGCAGCGCAGGCGAAGGCGGTGGCAACCAGCAGGGTACGAGTGTTCATCAGCGATCTCCGGTGCGGACGRAAAGTCAGTTCGATGTGTGGCTTGTCGAACTTGCCGCACTGGGCGTCAGAACAGTCTGAGGGCGTGCGGTCCAGTGAAGTGTCGGATCGCACGGTTAAACGAGGGTTAACCCGGCTAAACGCCGCCTGTTGCGGATGCGCGATCCTGTGTATCAGTTAAGACCATCGGGCGCCTGATGGAAAGTCATCGCGAGCAGGCTCGCTCCCAAAGTGCCAAAGGGTGGACACAAATGCTGTGGACGACCCGGAACCCTGTGGGAGCGAGCTTGCTCGCGATGAGGACATCAGTGTCAGTGCAACTCCAACTGCTGCCGATAAGGCAAATCCGGCCCAGTCTTGCTGCACGTCAACGCCGCCGCCTGCACCGCGAACTTCAGCATGCGGTCGATCTGCTCGCGGCCAAGTTGCTTCACACCGTCCACCGAATCCAGCTGCTGTTCGGTCAGCCAGGTAATCAGCGCCGCCTGAAAGGTATCGCCTGCGCCTACGGTGTCGGCGATTTTTATCGAACGGGCGGGAGCCGACCACGAGCCATGAGCCCGGCTGAACACGCTCGCGCCTTCGCCACCCCGGGTCAGGAACACCAGCTGACAGCGGTGCTGCAACCAGCCTTCGATGATCCGCGCCGGATCCTGGTCGGGATACAGCAGATGCAGGTCCTCGTCGCTGACCTTGATCAGGTCAGCCAACTCTGCCAGCGTCGCGATCCGGTTACGCCACAGGTCAATGTCCGGCTGCGGATTCAGGCGCACGTTCGGATCGAGGCTGATCAGGCGCTTGCTACTTTCCCGGCGCACCAGGGCCAATAGCGTGTCGGCAATCGGCTGCACCACCAGGGAAAACGAGCCGATATGCAGGCCGCGCACTTCAGGCCCGAGCGCCGGCAGGTGCTCCGGTTGCAATTGTCGATCCGCGCAGCCTTCGCCACGGAAGCTGTACTGCGGCGAGCCATTGGCCCCGACCGCGACCATTGCCAGGGTGGTCGGCGCGGCGAAGTCCAGCAGGAAGTCCTGGCGCACGCCTTCATCTTGCAACACTTGCAGCAGGCGCCGGCCCAGGTAGTCGGTGGACAACCCGGCCAACAGCGCCGCGTCCACGCCCAAGCGGCGCAAGCCCACCGCCACATTGAACGGCGAACCACCGGCAATGGCTTTGAAGTTCACTTTGGAAGCCAGACCGCTGGCGTCGTTTTCACTGAAAAAATCGAACAGCGCTTCGCCACACACCAGGTACATAGTTGTTCACTCTTCAAAGGGTTGCGACATGCTGTTGATAGCGTTCATAAGCCTGCTGACAGGCTTGTACATTGTCGGCGACCGGCAGGGTTTCACTGGCCGGGTCGAGTTTCACGCAGCGCTCGCACAAGTCCGCCAGGCTGTCTTCGTGCCCGTTCGCCCGGGATACGCACCAGGCCGCCTGAATCGCMGCACCGAGGGCTGCGGCCTCGCTTTGTTCGGTGCAGATCACCGGTGTATTCATGATGTCGGCGACGATTTGCCGCCAGACCGCACTTTTCGAACCACCGCCGATCAGCCTTATGCTGCGGCTTTGTAAGCCATTGCGGCGTAGCAGGTCCAGTCCGTAACGCAAACCGAACGTCGTGCCTTCGACCACTGCGCGGCACAGATTGGCCCGGGTCAGATTGGTCATGGTCAGGCCCGACAGGCTGCCGCTGGCATGGGGCAGGGCAGGCACCCGCTCACCGTTGAAAAACGGCAGCATGCTCACACCTTCGGCACCGATCGGCGCCTGGGCAACGAGCTCGTTGAACTGATCGATGTCGAGGTCCAGCAGGTCACGAATCAGGCCGGTGGCATTGGTCAGGTTCATGGTGCAGATCAAAGGCAGCCAGCCACCGCTTGAAGAACAGAACGTGGCAACCGCCGCTTGCGGGGCGACGTTCGGTTGATCGGCATAGGCGTACACCGTACCCGACGAACCGAGGCTCATGGTGATCGCCCCGGGCTGGATGTTGCCGGTGCCAATGGCGCCCATCATGTTGTCGCCGCCGCCACTGGACACCATTGCCCGCGGGTTGATGCCCAGCTGTTCGGCAATGCCCGGCAGAATCGTACCGACCGCCTGGTGGGCATCGATCAGCTCCGGCAGGGCGGCTTGCAGGCGTCCGCTCGGGTCGATGTCCCGCAACAATTGCAAATCCCACTGGCGCGTACGCACATTGAAGTACCCGGTGCCCGAGGCATCGCCGTACTCGCTGCAACTGCGGCCGGTGAGCCAGTGGTTGAGGTAGTCGTGGGGCAGCAGGATGCGGGCGATGCGGGAAAACACCTCGGGATGCTGCTCTTTGGTCCATAGCAGTTTGGACAGGGTGTAGCCCGGCGCGATGACCACGCCGAGGCGTTCCAGCGAACCCTTTTCGCCACCCAAGCGGGCCAGCAGGCGGTCATTTTCCGGGGTGGTTTCGGTGTCGCACCAGAGCTTGGCCGCACGCAATACCTTGCCCTGATCGTCGAGCAGCACCAGACCATGTTGCTGGCCGGACACACCAATGCCGAGGATCGACTGGCCATCGACCCTGGCCGCGAGCAAGGCGTGGCGGGTGGCGGTGGTGAAGGCTTCCAGCCACTGCCGGGTGTCCTGTTCACGACGGCCATTGGCGCCGCTGATCATCGTGTGGGCGGACGCTCCCTGACCGAGTACTTCACCACTTGCCGCGTCGAGGATGATGGCTTTGGTGCCCTGAGTGCCGCAGTCGATGCCGAGGAAGAGTTGTCGGGTTGTCATGCAGGATCCTTGGATCGTCAGGTGGATATCGTTGAGCATTCAGCATCTCTGCTGACGGTCAGGCCGCTATCGCGGGCAAGCCCGCTCCCACAGGGTTTATCTGCGAACACATTATTTGTGAACAACAGTGACCAAACTGTGGGAGCGGGCTTGCCCGCGATAGCGGCAGCAGATTCACCGCAGGGCCTACGCCAAAACTCGTTCCAATGTCCGTGACACCCCCACATCCCGCAAACTGTTGCAACACCACTCGAACGCCGCGACAAACTCCGCCGAGCGGGGAATCGCCGTACCAAAAATCTCCTCGACCGCCAACAAACGCTGGGTAATCAACACATGATCGGCCACCAGCGTCTGGCAGAACGCTGCGCGCGGGTCCGGTATCGAATAGGTCTCGCCATGCTCATCCACGCCCTTGAGGTACAACGCCCACGCCGCCACCACCAACGCTGCGCGCCGGGTCTCTCGGCCATCGGCGATCAAGCGATTGATGGTTGGCACGGTGAATTTCGGAAACTTCGACGAGCCGTCCGAACACACCCGTTCAAGCTGATCGGCAATCGCCTGATTGGAGAAACGAGCGACCAGCGTGTCTTTGTACTCGGTCAGGTTGATTCCCGGCACTGCAGGCAGTTGCGGAGTCACGTCCAGATCCATGTAGGCGCGCACGTAGCGCACGAACAGCGGATCGTTCATGGTCTCATGGACGAAGCGGTAACCCTTCAGGAATCCCAGGTACGTCAGCGCCAGATGACTGCCGTTGAGCAGCTTGATCTTCATTTCTTCGTAGGGCGTGACGTCGTCGGTGAACTGCACGCCAACCTTTTCCCAGGCCGGGCGACCGTTGACGAACTTGTCTTCCAGCACCCATTGCACAAAGGGTTCGCAAACCACTGGCCAGGCATCGTCCAGCCCATGCTGGTCGGCCAGCTGCAGGCGGTGCCGGGAACTGGTCATCGGCGTGATGCGGTCGACCATGGCGTTGGGGAAACTGACGTTGGCATCGATCCAGTCGCGCAGTTCGCCGTCGTGCAAGGCGGCGAAGGTCAGCAGGGCCTTACGGGTGACAGCGCCGTTGTGCGGCAGGTTATCGCAGGACATCAGGGTGAAGGCCGGCGTGCCGGCGGCGCGACGCTTGGCCAGTGCGGCACAGAGGAAACCGAACACGGTTTTCGGCGCCTCCGGGTGCGCCAGGTCATGCTGGATCTGCGGCAAGTGCGCCATGAATTCGCCGGTGCTGTCGTCGATGCAGTAACCGCCTTCGGTGATGGTCAGCGAGACGATGCGGATCTCGGGACTGGTCAGTTTGTCGATCAACGCCTGGGCATCGTCCTCGGCTAGCAGCATGTCGCGAATTGCCCCGATCACCTGCACCTCGGTGTCGTCGTTATCACCAAGCTCGAACAAGGTAAACAGGTAGTCCTGCTCCTTGAGATCGTCACGGGCGCGGCGGTCCTCGGCGCGCAGGCCGACACCACAGATTGCCCAGTCCAGCGCTTCTCCGGTGTTCATCAGTGCATCGGTGTAAAACGCCTGGTGGGCGCGATGGAATCCACCCACGCCGATGTGCGCGATGCCTTGGCGGGTATCGCCCAACGCGTAGGCGGGCAGGACCACTTCAGGCGCGAGGCGGTTGAGGTTCTGTTTGTTCAGTTTCATCGCAGGCTCTCTGAAATCAGGCAGCAACGCGCAGGGGGCGGGTCAGAGCCACGCCGTCGGCATCGAATAAATGGCAGTGTTGCGCATCCAGGTGCAGGTTCAGGGTTTCGCCATAACGGCTGGCCAGATCGCCGCGAACACGCATGGTCAGGGCTTCGCCGGACGAGGTCAGGACGTGGCAGAAGGTGTCGCTGCCCAGGCGTTCGCTGACATCGGCGGTGACCTGCAAGGTGCAGTCGCCGGGTTTGGCCAGTTCCAGATGCTCGGGGCGGATGCCCAGCGTCACCGCACTCCCGACGTTCAGTTGCCTGCCGCCCAAGGGCAGGTTGATGCGGGTTCCGGCGTCCAGTTGCACTTCGCAGCCCTGACTGTCGGTGCAGGTGACCTTGCCCTTGAGGAAGCCCATCTTCGGCGTGCCCAGGAAACCGGCGACGAACAGGTTGGCCGGCTGGTGATAGAGGTCCAGCGGCGAGCCGACTTGCTCGATCTTGCCGCCATTGAGTACGACCACTTTGTCGGCCATGGTCATCGCTTCGACCTGATCGTGAGTCACGTAGATCATCGTGGCTTGCAGTTCTTTGTGCAGGCGCAACAGCTCCAGGCGCATCTGCACCCGCAGGGCGGCGTCGAGATTGGAGAGCGGTTCGTCGAACAGGAAGATTTTCGGGTTGCGTACGATAGCCCGGCCAATCGCCACGCGCTGGCGCTGGCCACCGGACAGTTGCTTGGGCTTGCGCTCCAGCATCGGCCCCAGTTCGAGGATGCGCGCCGCTTCGCCGACCTTCTTCTCCACTTCGGCTTTTGCCACGCCGGCCAGGTCGAGGGCGAACGACATGTTCTTGCGCACGCTCATGTGCGGGTACAGGGCGTAGGTCTGGAACACCATCGCCAGGTCGCGCTTGGCCGGGCTCACTTCGGTGATGTCGCGGCCATCGAGTTCGATGGTGCCGCCGCTGACTTCTTCCAGCCCTGCGATCAGTCGCAGCAACGTGGATTTGCCGCAGCCCGACGGGCCGACGAAGACCACGAATTCCTTGTCGTTCACTTCCAGGTCGATACCCTTGATGATGGAAAAGCCTTCGAAGCCTTTTTGCAGATTCTTGATTTTCAGGTTGGCCATGGTGATGGGCCTCCGTTTGTATTTATTCGATTGAACCGGGTGGGCTTTTCTGTAGGAGCGAGCCTGCTCGCGATGGGCGTGAACGATAACGCTGGCTGACTGGAAGAATGCGTCGCCTGAAAGTTCATCGCGAGCAGGCTCGCTCCTACAGGGATTCATTTCACGGCGCCGAACGACAGGCCGCGTACCAGTTGTTTCTGACTGATCCAGCCGAAGATCAGGATCGGCGCGCAGGCCAGGGTCGAGACGGCCGACAACTTGGCCCAGAACAGCCCTTCGGGGCTTGAGTACGAGGCAATCAACGCGGTCAGCGGTGCGGCTTTCGACGAGGTCAGGTTCAGCGACCAGAAGGCCTCGTTCCAGCACAGGATCAGCGACAGCAACACCGTGGACGCCAGGCCGCCCTTGGCGATGGGCAGCAACACCCGGAGCATTTCCTGCGCCAGCGTTGCGCCATCCAGGCGCGCGGCTTCGAGGATGTCCTTGGGGATGTCCTTAAAGTAGGTGTAAACCATCCAGACCACGATCGGCAGGTTGATCAGCGTGTAGATCACGATCAGTGCAATGCGCGTATCGAGCAGACCGAAACTCTTGGCCAGCAGATAGATCGGCATCAGCACGCCCACCGGCGGCAGCATCTTGGTCGAGAGCATCCACAGCAGCGTGCCTCTGGTGCGCTGGGTTTCGTAGAACGCCATGGAGTAGGCCGCCGGCACCGCGATGAGCAGGCACAGGGCCGTGGCGCTGAAGGAGATCACCACCGAGTTCCAGGCGAAACTGAAGTAATCGCTGCGTTCGTTGATGTGCAGGTAATTCTCCAGCGTCGGCATGAAGATGAACTGCGGCGGCGTGGCGAAGGCATCGATTTCGGTTTTGAAACTGGTCAGCACCATCCAGAAGATCGGAAAGAAAATCAGGATCGCGATAGCCCAGGCCAACGTACCGAGCAGCAGGCTTTGCAGGCGACGGGATTGTTGAAGAGTCATGGCAGGCCTCAGGCTTTGTCGGTCAGGTTTTTGCCGATCATTCGCACCAGAATGATCGCGGCGATGTTGGCGATGAGCACGGCGATCAAACCGCCCGCCGAGGCCATGCCGACGTCGAACTGCACCAGCGCCTGGTTGTAGATCAGGTAGGCGAGGTTGGTCGAGGCATAGCCGGGGCCGCCGTTGGTGGTGGTGAAGATTTCGGCGAACACCGAGAGCAGGAAGATGGTTTCGATCATCACCACCACCGCAATCGGCCGCGCCAGGTGTGGCAATGTCAGGTGCCAGAAAATCGCGATCGGCCCGGCACCGTCCAGGCCCGCGGCTTCTTTCTGTTCCTGGTCGAGGGACTGCATGGCGGTCATCAGGATCAGGATCGCGAACGGCAGCCATTGCCACGAGACAATGATGATGATCGACAGCAGCGGGTAGTGCGCCAGCCAGTCCACCGGTTGTGCACCAAACAGCTTCCAGACGTAGGCGAGAATCCCCGACACCGGGTGGAAAATCAGGTTCTTCCAGATCAGCGCGCCCACCGTGGGCATGATGAAAAACGGCGAGATCAGCATCACCCGCACGATGCCGCGACCGAAAAACTCACTGGCCTCAAGCAAAGCACTGATCAGCACGCCGAATACCACACTGATCAGCAGCACGCTGCCCACCAGCAACAGCGTGTTGCTGGCGCCGGGCAGGAAGCCCGAATCGGTGAGGAAATAAGTGAAGTTTTCCAGCCCGACGAACGCGTTCTCGCCGGGATTGAGCAAGTTGTAGCGGATGGTCGAGAAGTAGAGGGTCATGCCCAGGGGTACGATCATCCACAGCAGCAGCAACGCCACCGAAGGGCTGACCAGAAACCAGCCGGGATTGGTCACGCGGCTTTTGCGCTGGGGTTGGACAATGTCCATGTGAGCTTTGGCAGTTGAAATATTCATGGCGTTAAACCGATTCATTCAGACCTATGAAGATCCAATGTGGGAGCGAGCTTGCTCGCGATAGCAATCTGTCAGCCGACATCACTGTTGAATGTCATGGCCTCATCGCGARCAAGCTCGCTCCCACAAGGAACAGGGGCAGGCTACTGCCGGTTACTTGGGATAACCCGCGCGCTTCATTTCGCGTTCGGTGGTTTGTTGGGCCGCCGCCAATGCCTGGTCGACCGTGGTCTGGCCGATCAGCGCCGCAGAGAAGGACTTGCCGACCTGGGTACCAATGCCCTGGAACTCGGGAATGGTCACCAACTGAATCCCGATGTAAGGCACCGGCCTGGCGCCCGGCTTGCTCGGGTCCGCGGCCTTGAGCGACTCCAGCGTGACCTTGGCGAACGGCGCCGCGTTCATGTATGCCTCGCTGTAGGTCGAAGCCCGGGTGCCCGGCGGTACGTTGGCGATGCCGTCCTTTTCCGCGACCAGTGCGCTGTACTCCTTGGAGGTGGCCCAGGCGCTGAAGGTTTTCGCCGCGTCCTTGGCTTTGGAGCTGGTGGGAATGGCCAGTGCCCAGGAGTACAGCCAGGCCGAGCCCTTGTCAGTGACTTGATGCGGCGCATAGGTGAAACCGACGTGATCGGTGACCTTGCTCTGGGCCTTGTCGGTGACGAACGAGCCGGCGACGCTGGCATCGACCCAGATCGCGCATTTGCCGCTGTTGAACAACGCCAGGTTTTCATTGAAACCATTGCTCGAGGCGCCCGGCGGGCCGGATTTCTTCATGGTGTCGACGTAGAAGTTCAGCGCGTTTTTCCACTCGGGGCTGTTGAATTCCGGCTGCCACTGTTCATCGAACCAGCGAGCGCCATAGGCGTTGGCGACAGTGCTGATCAGCGCCATGTTCTCGCCCCAGCCGGCCTTGCCGCGCAGGCAAATGCCGTATTGTTCCTGCTCGGGTTTGTTCAGTTTGGCGGCGAATTCACCGATCTGCTCCCAGGTCGGGTGCTCGGGCATGCCAAGGCCGGCGCCCTTGAACAGGTCGGTGCGGTAGTAGGTGATCGAGCTTTCGGCGTAGAACGGCAGGGCATACAGCGAGCCTTTGACCGACAGGCCTTCGCGCACCGAGGGGAACACATCGTCGAGGGCGTAGTTGGCCGGCAAATCCTTCATCGGCTCCAGCCAGCCCTTGGCGCCCCAGAGTGCGGCTTCGTACATGCCGATGGTCAGCACGTCGAACTGCCCGCCCTGGGTGGCGATGTCGGTGGTCAGGCGCTGGCGCAGGACGTTTTCTTCGAGCACCACCCAATTGAGCTTGATGTCCGGATGGTCGGCCTCGAAGGTTTTCGAGAGCTTTTGCATGCGGATCATGTCGCTGTTGTTGACGGTGGCGATGGTCAGCGTCTGGGCGCCAAGGCTGACGCTGCTGAGGGTCATGCAGGTGAGGGCAAGCAGAGCTTTTACCGAGGGTTGCATCGTGCACTCCTTTTCTGCACCCGGTGGGTTACAGAAGGACAGTTATTGTTTTTGTGTCTTCCTGCGCAGGGAAGAATGTGCACTGATTACATCCTTCAATCGAGGGCGAGACAAATCATCCATCGCACTTTGATCGATACTATTTTGCACTGGAGTTTAGGGCGGTAGACACAGGGAAGGGCTTTTCAGCGGTGGGGCAGTATTGAAAGCGTACAGGTTTCAGGGCCTGGCAGAGTACCTGTGGGAGCGGGCTTGCCCTAATGCCGATCAGTTAACGCTTCGAACACCGCAACTCCTGTGGGAGCGAGCTTGCTCCGGGCGGCGTTCCGACGATGACGATCGCATAGCTAACACCTGCATTGCCTGACAGTCCGCTATCGCGAGCAAGCTCGCTCCCACAGGTTTTGCGCGTTAACTGATCGGCATTAGGGCAAGCCCGCTCCCACAGGGTTTTGAGGTGTTAATTCAGATTCTGTTCGGTCAACCGCTGCACCACCAATCGCCGGTAATGCGACGGGGTCATGCCCTTGAGTTGCTGAAAGCGCCGGTTGAAGTTGGAAATATTGTTGAAGCCCGATTCGAAACACACATCGGTAACCGATTTGTCGCCATCGGCCAGCAGTTCGCAGGATTTGCTGATGCGCAGGCGATTGACGAATTCGATAAAGCAGCGTCCGGTGGCCTGTTTGAACACTCGGCTGAAGTAGGTCGGCTTCAGGCCCAGGTGCTCGGCGACTTCTTCCAGCGGCAGTTCCCGGGCGTAATGGGCAAAGATGTAATCCACCGCCCTGTCGGTGCGATCGATGTTGTGCTCGTCGGCCAGTTGCGGGGTCGTGGCGCCAGAGAGCAATTGGTAGTCGTCGGTGGCCGCGAGCAACTCCAGCAGAATGAAAAAGTGCCCGAGCCGGGTAATGCCGGTGGTATCGGCAATGCGCTGCATCAAGTCCATGGCCTGGGCGATGGTGTGCTTGCAGCGGAACTCGATGCCGTACTGCGCGCGCTCCAGCAGCGGCGCCAGGGTCTTGAGTTCGGCGAACACCTGATAGCCGCTGTCGAACAACTCGTCGGTGAAGTTGACCAGCATGTCGCGCTTGGGCACCACTTCGTCCTCGGCCACCTGGCTGATCCAGTTGTGGGGCAGGTTGGGGCCGGTCAGGAACAGGGTTTGCGGGTAGAAGTTGCCGATATAATCGCCAATGAACACCTTGCCGGAACTGGCGACGATCAGGTGCAACTCGTATTCCTTGTGGAAATGCCAGCGCACCAGCGGGCAGGGAAAGCCATGCTGGCGGTAGATGATGGACAACCCGTTGTGGTCGTCCATCAATTCATAGGACGGATCGGTGACTCTGGCGGTGCGGGTCATGACAGGGCGCTTATGTTGTTATCCCACCCGGATCATGCCTCCAGCCGGATGGATAATGCTACTACCGCCTGTGAGCCTGCTCCTGCAAGGCGCGCTACTCCTGATTAAGCCGATTCTTCACCTCGATCCATTGCGCCATGTATTGAGTGCTCTTGTGCTGGTGATGACGCAGCATGCTGCCGGTAAAGTTATCGCGTCTGATGTTTGCCAGATTCCGTTGGCAATCGACCAGCCGCTGGATCAAGGCCGGGCCATGAACGGATGTCTGGTAGCGGCTCGCCAGCAGGGTTTGCCCGTGCGCCTGGGCTTGGAGCCAGCGCGTCTTGTCGTTGTGGAGTTGCACGGCATGATCGGCGAACTCGCGTGCCGAACGGGTCACTGCACCGGGCCAAGTCTCTTCGCCATGCATCGCCTCCGCACCGACTGGCGTCGTCACATTCGGTGTGCCACAGAGCATTGCATCGACGATTTTGCCCTTGATACCTGCGCCAAAACGCAAGGGCGCCAGGCACACCCGCGTCGCCGACATCACCTGCAAGGCGTCCTCAGCCCAGTTCATTACGTGGAACCCCTGCGCCACGTTATGTAGCGCAGTGGCCTTGGGTGGTGTGTAGGCGCCATAGATATGCAATTGAGCGCCGGGCAATTGTTCGCGAATCAGCGGCCAGATAGCGGTTTTCAACCACAGCACCGCATCCCAGTTGGGGGCATGGCGAAAGTTGCCGATATGCAGAAAGTGCGCCCGGTCTTCGAACGCTACCGGTGCGCTGGCCGGAAGATCGACCATCAATGGGCACCAGTGCAACAAGTTGCGTGGAATCCTGAACTGCTCGACCAGCAATTCGATTTCCACTTCGGAAACCATCAGCGTCAAATCACAACGATAAAACGAGGCGATTTCGCGCTTGGCCAGGTCGGTATTGGCCATGTGTTCAAATTCTTCACGCTGTGCCTGGGCGAACAGGCCGCTGAAGTCATTGTTGTCAGCGCTGGCCTTCAAGCGCTCCTTGAGGCGTTGATGCCGGCCATGCCTGAGGCTTTGCAGGTCGCAACTTTCGAGCACACGCAAGGCATCGGGACAATGCTTCTCGACCCGCCATCCGAACTGTTCCTCCATCATGAATTGATCGAACAACACGATGTCCGGCGCCAGTTCGCTGATGAACTCGTCGAAACTGCTGTTGTTCAGCTCGATCGGCACTTCGCGAATGCCCAACGCCGTCAGGTCTGCGCGTTGCTCGCCGAAGCCCGCCGGACTGCTGAAGGTGATGTCCCAGCCTTGTTGCAGGAAAACCTCGAGGATTTGCATGACATGCCCGCTGGCCGCGGAAGAGCGGGGCTCGGGCCAGACGTAACCAATGACCAGGACTTTGGTTGCGCGGGGCTGATTCATGTACGGGAATTCCTTGAAGCGAAGACAGGGCAGGGACGAAAAAGGCGCGCATTAAACCACAGCGGATCGCAAGGTCACTCGAGAATGCCTTTGACCTTGTCGCGCAACTGATCGATGGAGAACGGTTTGCCGATCATGTGCATGCCTTGAGGCACTTCGATGGTTTCGGCATAACCGCTGGCAAACAGGATCGGCAAGGCTGGACGTAAAACACGTGCTTCATTGGCCAGTTCGCGGCCGTCCATGTTCGGCAGGCCCACATCGGTCATCATCAGATCAATGTGCTGGTTCAAGTCCTTGAGTGTCTCCAGCGCCTGCTCGCTGCCATTGGCTTGCAGCACCTTGAACTCCAACTCCTCCAGTACATCGACGATCAGCATGCGCACGATGGCATCGTCTTCGACGACGAGGATAATGGGCGCTTTGGCGGAGGACATAGTGGCTTTCCTGAAAATGATGGGTTGTCAGGCGAATAAAATCACCGGCCTCTTGCATGAGTAAGTGGCGGATCCTGACAAGTTCCCAGCGCAATGCGAAAAAGAACCGGGCGCAGGTCAGGCAAGGATAACCCGCTACTTTGCGTGGGCGCAGCGGAATGTAGGACCCTGTGCGAAACCATGTCAGAAAATTGGATCAATGCGCCAGTTTTGCGGCAAACTCCTTGCATCCCGACAGTTCGACAAGGCTTGCCCCATGCCCTCCGCGTCCACGGTTGATGAGCAACGATTTCGTAAACTCCTGAGCCGCAACATCAGCCTGCCGTTGGGTCTGGGCCTCATCAGCGCGGTGTTCTTCGTTTCGCTGATCAGCTATTTACTGTCGACGATCCAGTGGGTGCAACACACCGACCGGGTGATCAATAACGCCAATGAAGCGCTCAAGCTGACGGTGGACCTGGAAACCGGGATGCGCGGTTTCCTGCTCAGTGGTGACGAACATTTCCTCGATCCCTACGAAACCGCCAAACCGCGAATTGCCGCGGCCCTCAACACCTTGCTCGAGCTGACCGCCGACAACCCGGTGCAGACTGACCGCTTGCTGCGGTTGCAGGCATTGCAGCTGGAATGGGCCAGCTACGCGCAATCGCTGGTCGATTTGCAGCGCAGCAGCGGTGACTATCGCGCCGTGGTCAAGGCCGGGCGCGGCAAGCGCCTGACCGATGAAATTCGCAAGCAGTTCGAGGACGTGATCGACACCGAGCAACAGTTGCGCACCGCCCGCAATGACGACATGCGGCGTTCCACGGTGTGGAGTATCAGCCTCTATCTGTTGTTCATTGCCGGCGTCAGTGGCTTGCTGGCGTATGTCGGGCGCCGCGATTTGCTCAATCTTTCGCAAAGCTACAGCGTCAATCTCGCTGCCCAACAGGCCAGCGCCCATCGCCTGGAACAGCAAGCCTGGCTGCGTAATGGTCAGACCCAACTTGCTGAACAGGTGTTGGGACAGTTGAGCCTGAGCCTGCTGGGACGCAACATCCTGCAGTTTTGCGCGCAGTACCTGGGCACCGCCGTGGCGGCTATTTATGTGCGCGAAGACCACGGCGGCCTCAAGCGCATCGCCACCTACGGTTTTTCCCGCGAACAGGAAGAGTGTGAGCAGCAGATTTACAGCGAAGAAGGCATTGTCGGCCAGGTGGCGCAACAGGCGCGGTTGATTCGCTTGGACGAGGTACCGGTTGATTACTTCAAAGTCAGCTCCGGCCTCGGCGAAGGTTTGCCACGCAGTGTGCTGGTGGTGCCAACCAGTGATGATGAGCGGGTCAATGGCGTGATCGAACTGGGCTTTCTGCGCTCACTGACGGACCGCGACATTGAATTGCTTGAGCTGATTGCCGGCAACATCGGCACCTCGATCGAGGCTGCACGCTATCGTCAGCGTTTGCAGGAGGTGTTGGCCGAAACCCAGCAACTCAACGAAGAATTGCAGGTGCAGCAGGAAGAGCTCAAGACCGCCAACGAAGAGCTCGAAGAACATTCGCGGATTCTCAAGGAGTCCCAGGCGCACCTGGAAATCCAGCAGGTGGAGCTGGAGCAGACCAACGAACAACTCGCCGAACAGGCACAAGCACTGGCCGAGCAACGCGACACCATGGAGCTGAAGAATACCGAGCTCAATCAGGCCCGGATCCAGCTCGAAGAACGTGCCATAGAGTTGCAGCGCTCGAGCAAGTACAAGTCCGAATTCCTCGCCAACATGTCCCACGAATTGCGCACGCCGCTGAACAGCTCGTTGATCCTGGCCAGGCTTCTGGCGCAAAACCCGGAGCAAAACCTCAGCGCCGAGCAAGTCAGATTCGCCGAATCGATCTACTCCGCCGGCAATGACTTGCTTAACCTGATCAATGACATTCTGGACATTTCCAAGGTCGAGGCCGGCAAGTTGGAGATCCGTGCGCAGAACACCAGTGTGGCGCGTCTGGTCGAAGGCCTGCGCGGTCTGTTTCAGCCGTTGGCGTCGGACAAACAGCTGGATTTCCAGGTGGATGTGCAGGACGGCGCACCGCTGATGCTGTTCACTGACCGCCAGCGCCTGGAGCAGGTGCTCAAGAACCTGCTGTCCAACGCCGTGAAATTCACTGAAAGCGGCAGCGTGTGCCTGTCCGTCGCCACGGTGCCGAACGACGGCATCGCGTTCATCGTCCGTGATTCCGGGATCGGCATTGCGGCGCAGCAGTACGACAGCATTTTCGAGGCATTCCGCCAGGCTGATGGCACCACCAGTCGGCGTTATGGCGGCACCGGGCTGGGCTTGTCGATCTCCCGTGATCTGGCGGCCTTGCTCGGCGGCTCCATCAGCGTGACCAGCACGCCGGGGCAGGGCAGTGCGTTTACCCTGGTACTGCCGCAGCAGTACATGGAACCGGGTGAAGTACCTGTCGAACCGATGCGCGCCGAGACGATGGCGGCTGTGCCGAACGTAGTGCCACCCGCGCTGTCGCCACTGCTGGCCGAGGTCGACATTGCGCGTTTCGACGACGATCRCAACAACGGTCCGTTCACCAGCCGCTGCATTCTGGTGGTGGAAGATGAGCCGGATTTTGCGCACATCCTCTACGACCTTGCCCATGAACTGGGTTATCAGTGCCTGGTGGCCCATGGCGGCGACGAAGGCTACGACCTGGCCAAGACGTTCATCCCGGACGCGATCCTGCTGGACATGCGCCTGCCGGATCACTCCGGCCTGACCGTGCTGCAAAGTCTGAAGGAACACGCCGAAACCCGGCACATCCCGGTGCATGTGATTTCCGTCGAGGACCGGGTTGAAGCAGCGATGCACATGGGCGCCATTGGCTATGCGGTCAAACCGACCACCCGCGAGGAACTCAAGGACGTATTTGCGCGACTCGAGGCCAAACTGACCCAGAAGGTCAAGCGCGTGCTGCTGGTCGAGGACGACGACTTGCAGCGCGACGGCATTGCCCGCCTGATCGGCGACGATGACATCGAGATCACTGCCGTTGGCCTGGCGCAGGAGGCACTGGACCTGCTGCGGACCTCGGTTTTCGATTGCATGATCATCGACCTCAAACTGCCGGACATGCTCGGTAATGACCTGCTCAAGCGCATGTCCACCGAAGACCTCTGCTCCTTTCCACCGGTCATCGTCTATACCGGGCGCAACCTGACCCGGGATGAAGAGGCTGAACTGCTCAAGTATTCGCGTTCGATCATCATCAAGGGCGCACGCTCGCCGGAGCGGCTGCTGGATGAGGTGACGCTTTTTCTGCACAAAGTCGAATCGCGGTTGTCCCATGAACGGCAGAAGATGCTCAAGGTCGCTCGCAGCCGCGACAAGGTCTTCGAGGGCCGCAAGGTGCTGCTGGTGGATGACGATGTGCGCAACATTTTTGCCCTCACCAGTGCGCTGGAGCAAAAAGGCGCAGCGGTGGTCATTGGTCGCAACGGCCGCGAAGCGATTGAACGATTGAATGAGGTGCAAGACATCGATCTGGTGTTGATGGACGTAATGATGCCGCGGATGGATGGTTTCGAAGCCATTGTTGAAATCCGCAAGGACCCGCGCTGGCGCAAGCTGCCGATCATCGCGGTGACGGCCAAGGCCATGAAGGACGACCAGGAGCGCTGCCGGCAGGCCGGCGCCAACGATTACCTGGCCAAGCCCATCGACCTGGACCGCCTGTTTTCGCTGATTCGTGTGTGGTTACCGAAGGTGGAACGTATCTAGTGGAGCGCAATTTTTCAGTGGAGCGAAACAGCGATATCGAATTGCGCTTGCTGATCGAGGCGATCTACCTCAAGTACAGCTACGATTTTCGCGATTACTCCGGTGCTTCGATCAAGCGCCGGGTCAACCATGCGTTGACTCAGTTCGAGTGCAATACCATCTCGGCGCTACAGGAAAAGGTCCTGCGCGACCCCACCGCGTTCATGCAATTGCTGCAATTGCTGACCATTCCGGTCAGCGAGATGTTTCGCGACCCTTCGCACTACCTGGCCATCCGCAAAGAAGTGGTACCGCTGCTGCGAACCTATCCTTCGCTCAAGATCTGGATCGCCGGATGCAGCACCGGTGAAGAGGTGTATTCGATGGCCATTGTGCTGCGCGAAGAAGGCTTGCTCGACCGCACGATCATCTACGCCACCGACATCAATCCGCGCTCGCTGGAAAAGGCCAGGCAAGGAATTTTCTCGATGGAGAATGTCCGCGCCTACACTGCTAATTACCAGCAGGCCGGTGGCCAGTGTTCTTTTGCCGACTACTATACGGCGGCCTATGGGTACGCGATTTTCGACAAGACCCTGCGCGAGAACGTGACCTTCGCCGATCACAGTCTGGCAACGGACAGCGTATTTTCAGAAACCCAATTAATTTCATGTCGTAACGTACTGATTTACTTTAATAAAAAGCTTCAGGATCGGGCATTAGGACTGTTTCATGAGTCCCTCTGCCATCGCGGTTTCCTGGTGCTGGGCAGCAAGGAAACCCCGGAATTCTCAGCCTTCGGCCATCAGTTCGAGCCGCTGGTCAAACTAGAACGGATTTACCGAAAATCATGAACAGTGCAACGAACTTGCCGGCGATCGAAGCGATCGTGATCGGTGCCTCCGCCGGTGGCATCAGCCGTCTGCCTGTCGAGCTGGAACGAATCGCATGCTGAGTAATATCCAGGCCAAACTGCTGATCGTCGACGATCTGCCGGATAATCTGCTGGCGCTCGAAGCGCTGATCAAGCGTGAGGACTGCATCGTGTACAAGGCGCTGTGTGCCGACGAAGCCTTGTCCCTGCTGTTGCAGCACGAATTCGCCATGGCCATCCTCGATGTGAAGATGCCCGGCATGAACGGCTTCGAGCTGGCCGAATTGATGCGTGGAACGGAGAAAACCAGGAATATCCCGATCGTTTTTGTCAGCGCCGCCGGGCGTGAACTGAACTACGCGTTCAAGGGCTATGAAAGCGGTGCCGTGGACTTCCTGTACAAGCCGCTGGACATCCTCGCGGTCAAGAGCAAAGTCAATGTGTTCGTCGACCTGTATCGCCAGAGCAAGGCGATGAAGGAACAAGTGCTGGCCCTTGAGCAAAGTCGCCGCGAACAGGAGACCCTGCTCAAGCAACTGCAAGATACTCAGCTGGAACTGGAGCAGGCGGTGCGCATGCGCGATGACTTCATGTCCATGGTCGCCCATGAAGTGCGCACGCCGCTCAACGGCCTGATCCTTGAAACCCAGCTGCGCAAGAGGCACCTGGCCAGGGACAACGCCGCCGCCTTCACCCTGGACAAGATGCACGCCATGGTCGACCGCGACGAGCGGCAGATCAAAAGCCTCATACGCTTGATCGAAGACATGCTCGATGTCTCGCGCATCCGCACCGGAAAGCTGTCGATTCGGCCAACGCGCTTCGATCTTTCGGCACTGGTCAGCGAGTTGTTGCAGAGTTTTTCCCGACAGATCGACGCCGCCGAGGCGTCGGTCACGCTGGATGCCGAGCAACCGGTGATCGGAAATTGGGATGAGTTTCGTATTGAACAGGTGATTTCCAACCTGTTGACCAACGCCTTGCGCTACGGGGCCAAGGGCTTGGTCGCGGTGAGAGTCTACAGTGAAGAGGGCCGGGCGCTGGTGGACGTGCAGGACCAGGGGATCGGTATCAGCGAAGAAAACCAGAAGCGGATTTTCCAGCAGTTCGAACGGGTATCGGCCAAACATACCGGTGCCGGACTGGGCCTGGGATTGTTTATTTCAGAACAGATTGTCACCGCCCATGGCGGTACTATTACGGTCCAGAGCAGGATTGGCGAAGGCGCCTTGTTTCGCGTTTGTCTGCCGCTGCAGGAAAACAGCCAGATAAACGCAACCTCTGATCGACCCGACGGTCGTATCAGCAGCAATTGACCGAGCAAAGGCTTCCCATGAGCGAAGATGCACAAGATGTAGTACTCGTCGTCGAGGACGACCCCTCGATTCTGATGGTGCTGTCCGCTTATCTGTCGGGCGAGGGTTACCGCGTATTGCAGGCCGAAAACGGCGAGCAGGCTTTTGAAATCCTCGCGAGCAAACCGCACCTGGACATGATGATCACCGACTTCCGCCTGCCCGGTGGCATCTCCGGCGTGCAGATCGCCGAACCCGCCGTGAAGCTGCGACCGGAACTCAAGGTGATTTTCATCAGCGGCTATGCCCAGGAAATCCGTGAGACCGACAGCCCGATCACCCGCACGGCGCCGATCCTGGACAAGCCTTTCGATCTGGATAAATTGCAGGAGCTGATGCAGGACATGCTTTCTTAAGCATTCAGGCGCCGGTCATCTCCCGCACCTCCGCCGTCAACAGATCGAAGGTAAAGGGCTTGGTGATCATCTGCATGCCCGGATCGAGAAACCCGCCGCGCACTGCCGCAACGGGCTGCCTGTTCACTTGACCCTGGGCCGGGACGACGGTTCAACGAAATTTCAGGCGGGGTCAAAGCCCTTGTTGCAATGACGGATCATCGGGGTTCATCTGTTCGAGTTGGGCCAACAGGATCTGCACGTTTTGCAGTTGGCCGCTTTCCTTCCAGTAATTGATCAGCAGCACCCGTGCCTTGCGATCGTTCGGATGGCGCTGAACGATTTCCTGCAACTGTTTCTGCGCCGCGTCGAGCTCTTGCTCACTGTGCAATGTGGTGGCCAGGTCGTAGCGGTAATCCCGGTTATTGGGCTCGAGTTCAACGGCTTTGGACAGGCCGAGCAGGGCGAATTCGCTTTGCTCGTGATGCAGCAGCCAGAGCCCCAGGGCATGTTGCAGGTAGGCCGAATCGGGTTGTGCCTGGAGTTGCCTGGCCAACAACTGCCGGGCGGCGTCGTTTTGGCCCTGTTTATCCAGCACTTCGATTTGCAGCACCAGCGCCGGCAGGTTGTCCGGTGCCAGGCGCAGGGTGTTGTCCAGCGCCTGTTGCGCTTGCTTGAGCTCGGCGTTGTGCAGGTGCAGCCGGGCCAGTTGGTATTGGTTTTCGGCGCTTTGCGGCTCGCTCTTGAGCACTTGCTCCCAGGCATCGATGGCTTGCTCCAGCGGCCCGAAATACAAGCCGAGTTCATCCGGGGACAAACCCAGCAGCGCGTTGATGGCGGCCAGGCGCACGCTTTGTTCGCTGTCATCGAGCAATGGCCCCAGCAGCAGACTGCGCTGGCCGCTCGGTACCAGGCCGCTGATACTCCTGATCGCAGCGATACGGACCTCGGGCGACTCGTTCTGCAGGTCGACAGCCGCCAGTTTCAGGGCCACCGAGCTTGGATAGTTGGGCAGCTCGGCATGCAACCAGACACGACGCTTGGGGGACAGGTCCGGGCGGCCCAATTGCTGATAGAGCACCCGTGCGGCACCGGGTTGACCACCCCGGGCAGCCGCCAGTGCTTCGCTGTAGCCATGTTGTATGGCTTCGGGAACCACCGGCTCGGTATCGCGCAGGGAAACCCACGCAAGGCCGATGACGAGCAGGGCGAAGAGGCTGATGAACAGATTGCGGCGGGACTTGGGCATGCAGGAATCCGGAAGCTGGCGAGCTTTTGCAAAGGTCGCCAGCTTCGGTCAGGCCAGGCTTTGAGTCAAACCTTGACGACGTTCACTGACGATTCAATGGGCTTGCAAACGGTGTCGACAGTAAAACCTGTCGAGGCCCCGCAGCAGTGACTACGCTTGCTGGAGGTGTCACCACGAGTGTTCCCATGCAAGCGTTGTTGCAGTACTTCAAGGCCATGCTCAACCCCGGGCCCGGGGTGTTGCTGTTTGCCCTGCGAACCATCGCGGCCGGTTTGTTGACACTGTATCTGGCGTTTTTGTTCGATCTGGACCAACCCAAGTGGTCGATCATGGCCGTGGTCATCATCAGCCAGCCACTGGGCGGCATGGTGCTGGCGCGCAGTTTTGGCCAAGTCATCGGTACCACCATGGGGGCGGTCGTAGCGGTGGCAATCATGGCGATATTTGCGCAGGCACCGCTGCCGTTCATCACCACCCTGGCCCTGTGGCTGGCGCTGTGCACCGCTGGTGGCACACTGTTGCGCTACACCAGCTCCGGAGCATTCGTGCTTAGTGGCTACACCGCCGTGGTCATTGCATTGCTGGCGATTCCCGATCAGGACGGTACCTTTTTGCTGGCGGTGACCCGCCTCACCGAAACCTTGCTGGCGGTTGCCTGTGTGTGCGTGGTCAGCCTGCTCACCGCCCGGCCGGAAGCTGTGGCACGGGACTACTTCGCCAGGATCGATCAAATCACCCGGTTGCTGGCCACCCATGCCAGCGCCGTCATCCGCACCGAAGAGAGCGAAGCGGATTTCCAGCAGCGACAAATGCAGCTGTTGGGGCAGATCAGCGGCCTGGAGGGCGTGCGCCGGCACATGTATTACGATGCGCCGCGATTGCGCAGTGCCAACGGACTGGTGCAACTGTTGGGCAATCAATTGGTGTTGTTGACCGCGCGGCTGACCGCCTTGCGCCACCAGCGGCTGTTGTTGACCGAGCGCTGGGAAGGCGAGCTACCTGAAGAAATTCAACGGCTGCGCGCCGAAGAACTGGCCTTTCTCGATGAACTGGCGCGGGAAGGGCGTTCGCTGTCCAGTGAAAAGCGCCATCATCTCACGTCGCTGCAACAACGCTTTGATGAGCTGGCCTACAGGGCCGAACAATTGAGCGAGCCGCTGCCGGCCACCTTGCGCTCGCTGGCCTGGTCATTGCGCTGGGAGCAGGCACGCCTGCTGCAGCAGCTTGAGCAGATTCTGGAGTTGAGTGATGCCATCCAGAGCGGGCGACCCGCCAGCAGCATGTTTCGCGGGCGGGAAAACCCGCTGCACCTGGACTTCACCCTGGCAACCATGAATGCCGTCCGGGCCTTTTCCGCGCTGTTGATCGCCGGCCTTATCTGGATCGAAACCGGCTGGGACGGTGCGCGAGGCGGGATGGTGCTGGTGGGCATCCTGTGTTCGCTGATGTCGACGTTTCCCCGGCCGCTGCTGGCCGTTCAAAGCTATGCGCGGGGGTTCGGGCTGGCGCTGTTGGCCTCGGCACTGCTTCAGTTCATGTTTGTGCCGATGATCAGCAATTTCGAGATGCTTGCCTTGTTGCTGGCGCCCTTGCTCTACGCCGTTGCGGTGGGTCTGGCCAGTCCCGCCACTACAGGTACCGGCATTGGCCTGGGGCTCACGACTTTTCTGTTGCTCGGCCCGTTGAACGTGGGGATTGGCCAGAACACCGCGAGCCAGTGGTTCGAGTTTGCCGGGGCTTATACCTGCGCGACCGTGCTGGCGTTGAGTGTGTATGCGTTGATCTTTCCGTTCATGCCGGATTTGCGCATGCGCCGGCTCCATAAAGAGAGCTGCGAACAGGTGTACGCCTTGCTGAAAACCTCGGCGACCGATGAGCAGCAGTTTGCATTCGAGAGCCGTATGGTCGATCGCCTGACCATGATGCTGGGGCTGCTGCCGGCGACCCGGGAGCCACAATCGCGTGAGCGGTTCCAGGTCAGCCTGGCCTGCATGGCACTGGGTATCGCCTTGAATCAGCTCAGGCAGCAGGGGCAAAACAACGCTCTGCTGAGTCCGGATCTGCAAAGTCGCCTGTTTTCGACAGTGCGGGAAACTGGGAGGCTGGTCGCCGGTCGACCCGGGGTCGAAGTGGCGCAGGTGCTCGATAGCCTCCACACCCTGGGCGACGAACTGGATGCCCTGCATACCGATGTTCATGAGCACTTGTGGTCGGTGTTCCGTATGCGTGTGGCGCTGTTGATCGTGGTGTCGTTCGTCGAGCGCTATCGCGGCTACTTTCAACCCGCAGGCCTTGAAGGAGACCCTGTCCTTGCCCATTGATCTGGAAGTGGGTGGTGCCTACCTGCCCCCGATTGCTCAGGCGCTGCTGCTGGGCGTGCCGATTTTCCTGCTGCTGGACTGGACGTTGCGGCGCCTCGGTGTGCTGCAGTTTGTCTGGCACGAAGCGTTGTTCGAAGGCGCGCTATACGTCTGCGTCTGCGCCACGTTGATCCTGGTGATGGGAGCCTGATGCCTTGAAGAACATCCTTTCCCGACTCACGACGCTGGCGGTGGTACTGCTGGCCGTTATCCTGGGCTGGTTCGCGTGGGAGCATTACACCCGCGCCCCCTGGACCCGGGATGCCCGGGTGCGTGCCGATGTGGTGACCTTATCCGCCGACGTTTCGGGGCGAATCGTCAGCCTGACCGTGCAGGACAACCAGCATGTGAATAAAGGCCAGGCGCTGCTGGAGATCGATCCGGCGCGTTACACCCTGGCGGTGGAGCATGCCAAACGTGCCGTAGAGGTGGCGAAAGCCTCGCTCGGGCAGGCCCAGGCGACCATTACCGCCAGCGAAGCGTTGCTCAAACAACGTCAGAGCGAAGAGCAACGGCGGCGCACGCTCAAGGATCGTTCGGCGATTTCCGGCGAAGAGTGGGAAAAAGCCAACACCGATGTGTCGGTGGCCCAGGCCGACTTGCTGCGTAATCAGGCCAATCTGGTGCTGGCCCAGGCCAACGTGCAACTGGCCATCGCGGCATTGACCCAGTCTGAACTCGATTTGCAGCGTACCCACGTCGTTTCCCCGGTGACCGGCTATGTCACCAACCTGCTGACCCGCGAGGGCGACTACGCCTCGGCCGGCGGTCCATTGCTGGCGTTGGTGGACAGCGATTCGTTCTATGTCAGCGGTTACTTTGAAGAAACCAAGTTGCCGCGGATCGGGGAGGGCGACCGGGTCAAGATCGAATTGATGAGTGGCGAAACGTTCGGCGGCAAAGTGCAGAGCATTGCCTTCGCCATTGCCGACCGGGAAAACCTGCCCGGTGGCCGCTTGCTGGCGAATATCAACCCCAGTTACACCTGGATCAAACTGGCGCAACGGGTGCCGGTGCGGATCGAGATCGATGCCGGCTATGCCGGTAAAGACAAACTGAGGGCGGGGACTACTGCTACTGTGACCGTCCAGGAAACCCAAAAACCTGGAGATCACCGCTAACCCTGTGGGAGCGAGCTTGCTCGCGATGACGGACTCACATTCGAAGATGATGTCGACTGACACATCGCTATCGCGGGCAAGCCCTAATGCCGATCAGTTAAGCGTTTGAACACCGCAAACCTTGTGGGAGCGAGCTTGCTCGCGATGACGGTTAGTCAGTCACACAAGGGGTGCCTGACGGTCCGCTATCGCGAGCAAGCTGAACTGGCCTAATGATTTTGGACACTTCAATCGGGCGCTATGATGGCGCCCAAATCTGAGGTGTTTTGGCTATGCGTAAATCTTATTCCAGTGAGTTCAAACTCAAGGCGGCGAGCATGGTGCTGGACGAGGGACAGTCGGTTCCCGAGGTCTGCGCCAGCCTGGATATCGGTCCTACGG
>NZ_JBFULI010000039.1:0-55844 GCF_056400405.1 Pseudomonas sp. P5_B3
GTAGTATAGGGCGTCTGYGGATGTGGCAAGTTGTCACAGCGCAATTCTTTGATAAGTCGCAGACACAAAAAAACGCCCAGCTCCGTGAGGAAACTGGGCGTTCTTTTTTGAACGTGAAAGCGAATTAACGCTTCGAGTACTGCGGACGCTTACGCGCTTTACGCAGACCGACTTTCTTACGTTCAACTTCACGAGCATCGCGGGTTACGAAGCCGGCTTTACGCAGGGCGCTGCGCAGAGTCTCGTCGTAGTCCATCAGAGCGCGAGTGATGCCGTGGCGGATTGCGCCAGCCTGACCACTTACACCACCGCCGATCACGGTGACGTAGATGTCGAACTTCTCGACAGTCTCAGTCAATTCCAGCGGCTGACGAACTACCATGCGGGCAGTTTCGCGGCCGAAGAAATTATCCAGCGAACGGTTGTTGATGGAGATGTTACCAGTACCCGGACGCAGGAAAACGCGTGCGGTTGCGGTCTTGCGACGGCCAGTGCCGTAATTTTGAGTCGCCGACATAATGTACTATTCCGTTAAAACTTCAGTTCTTGGGGCTGCTGAGCAGTATGTGGGTGTGCAGCGCCCGCATAGACTTTCAGCTTACGGTACATGTCGCGACCCAGCGGGTTCTTAGGCAACATGCCTTTGACCGCGGTCTCGATCACGCGCTCAGGGGCCTTGGCGATCAGCTTTTCAAAGTTGATCGACTTGATGCCGCCCGGGAAACCGGAGTGGGAGTAGTACATTTTGTCAGTGGTTTTAGCACCGGTAACACGGATCTGCTCAGCGTTGATTACGACGATGTAGTCGCCGGTGTCAACGTGAGGAGTGTACTCAGGTTTGTGCTTGCCACGCAGACGGCTCGCGATTTCGGTGGCCAGACGACCCAGGGTCTGACCAGCAGCGTCGACGACAAACCAGTCGCGCTTTACTGTTTCCGGTTTAGCAGTAAAAGTTTTCATTCTTTATAGCCTCAGGGGCCGCCCTGTAAATTAGACGGCGGATCTTACTGAATAGTGCGTACTTTGACAAGTCAAAGGCAGCCGGATACAGACGCTTTCGGGGGCTCGGGTCGGCGCGTCCGTTCAACGGCAAGATTCTTCGGCGGCGGCGCATCACTTCCACTGCAGAAAGAGGTGCGCAATTATGCAGATTGCGAAAAATAATTCAACCTGCTTTTATGATTGTTTTGCCCAAGGAGCACCCGATGGACTATCGCCAGCTAGGCCGAACCAATCTGAACGTGAGTGCCCTCTGCCTCGGAACCATGACCTGGGGCGAACAAAACAGCGAGGCAGACGCCTTCGCCCAGATTGAAGGGGCCAAGCGTGCCGGGATCAACTTCATCGACACCGCCGAGATGTACCCGGTGCCCCCCAAGGCCGAAACCTATGCCACCACCGAACGCTACATCGGCAATTACTTCAAAAGCCGCGGCGACCGCACCGACTGGATCCTCGCCAGCAAGATCGCCGGCCCCGGCAACACCATCGACTACATCCGCGATAAAAACCTGCGCCACAACCGCCAGCACATCACCGAAGCGGTGGACGCCAGCCTCCAGCGCCTGCAGACCGATTACATCGACCTCTACCAACTGCACTGGCCGGAACGCAGCACCAACTTTTTCGGACAACTGGGCTACAAGCACAAGATCGAAGCCAACCTGACCCCGCTGGAGGACACCCTCGAAGCACTGGACGAGCAGGTCCGCGCTGGCAAGATCCGCCACATCGGCCTGTCCAACGAGACGCCGTGGGGCACCATGCGCTTCCTGGCCCTGGCCGAAGCCCGTGGCTGGCCACGCGCGGTGTCGATCCAGAATCCGTACAACCTGCTCAATCGCAGCTTCGAAGTCGGCCTGGCGGAAATCGCCATCCGCGAGCAATGCGGCCTGCTCGCCTATTCGCCGCTGGCGTTCGGCTTCCTGTCAGGCAAGTACGAAGGTGGCGCCCGCCCGCCAAAAGGTCGCCTGAGCCTCTACAGCCGCTTCAGCCGCTATTTCAACCCGCAGTCGGAAGCAGCCTGCAGTCGTTACGTGGCGCTGGCTCGCGAGCACGGCCTGGACCCGGCGCAAATGGCCCTGGCGTTCGTGACGCAACAGCCGTTCGTGACCAGCAACATCATTGGCGCGACGACGATGGAGCAACTGGAGAGCAACATCGCCAGTTTCGACCTGAAGCTGTCGGAGGAAGTACTGGAAGGGATCGAGGCGATTCACAAGGATCATCCGAATCCGGCGCCATAACCCCCACTTGTAGGAGCGAGCTTGCTCGCGAAAAACCTGAGCACACCGTTGGGTGTCAGGTTTTCAACGTTATCGTTGACGACCATCGCGAGCGAGCTCGCTCCTACAATGATCTGGCGATGATTTCCTTCATGATTTCATTGGTCCCGGCATAAATCCGCTGCACCCGCGCATCCGCCCATGCCCGCGCGATCGGGTACTCCCACATGAACCCGTAACCACCGTGCAACTGCACGCACTCATCGAGCACCTTGCATTGCAGGTCGGTGCCCCAGTACTTGGCCATCGCCGCCGTCGGCACGTCGAGCTTGCCTTGCAGGTGCAGCTCCAGGCAGCGGTCGACAAAAACCCGGCCGATCTGGATTTCCGTGGCCATCTCCGCCAGCTTGAACCGGGTATTCTGGAAATCCGCGATCGACTTGCCGAACGCCTTGCGCTCGCGGGTGTAGTCCAGCGTCCATTGCAGCGCCGCTTCGGCCGATGCCAGCCCGCCAATGGCCACGGTGAGGCGCTCCTGGGGCAATTCCTGCATCAAGTAGGCAAACCCCATCCCGGCTTGGCCCAGCAGGTTTTCCTTGGGCACACGCACGTCCTGGAAGAACAACTCCGAGGTGTCCTGGGCTTTCATCCCGACTTTTTCCAGACGCTTGCCTTTCTCGAAGCCCGGCGTATTAGCCTCCACCAGAAACAGACTGGTGCCCTTTGCACCGGCCTTCGGATCGGTCTTGGCGACGACGATCACCAGATCGGCCAGATAGCCGTTGGTGATAAAGGTCTTGGAGCCGTTGATCACGTACTCATCGCCATCGAGCACGGCCGTGGTTTTCACCCCTTGCAGATCGGAACCGGCGCCCGGTTCGGTCATGGCGATCGCGGTAACCATCTCGCCGGACACCAGTTTCGGCAGGTATTTATGCTTCAGCGCTTCACTGCCGTAATGCAGGATGTACGGCGCCACGATGTCCGAGTGCAGGGAAAAACCGATGCCGGTCAGGCCCAGTCGCCCCACTTCTTCGATCACCACCGCACTGTAGAGAAAGTCCGCCCCCAGGCCGCCGTACTCTTCCGGCAAGTGCGAGCAAAGCATCCCCGCCTCCCCTGCCTTGTTCCACAGTTTGCGGTCGATATAGCCCTGTTTTTCCCATTGCCCATGGAACGGCACCGCCTCCTTTTCGAGGAACGTCCGCACGCTGTCGCGGAAAAGCTCGTGCTCGGAACTGAACAGGGTTCTGGGGATCATGCGGCACCTTTTCTTTGTTTTTAGAAGGAGTTGACCTTCAGAGACTATGCCTCGCTTCCGATACAGGACACTGGACACATCCGACAAAAAATAAGACGATCCAGCCGTCTGGTGACCACTTCCCCCTATAAAAATAAAGTTGAATTATGTCTAAGCAAGCCTCCACGCCCCTGCGGCGCGTCAGCATCCTGGCCATCGACCGGGTTTTCGCTTCCACCCTCATGCAAGCCAAGGATTTCTTCCACCTCGCCAGCCTGCGCTACGGCAAACAGCTGGGCCAGGGCCTGACACCGGCGTTCGAAACCCGTCTGGTCAGCCCCGATGGCAAACCGGTCAACACCTTCAGCGATGTGCTGATTCCGGTGGATGGCGGGCTGGAAAACGCCGACATCATCGTTCTTCCCGCGTTCTGGGACGATTTCGAGAGCCTTTGCAAACGTTACCCGCAAGTCTTGCCCTGGTTGCGCCAGCAGCATGCGCGCGGTGCCGTACTGTGCGGCGAGGCCACCGGTGTTTTCTGGCTGGCCGAAGCCGGATTGCTCAATGGCAAGGAAGCGACTACCTACTGGCGCTTCTTCAATGCCTTCGCCGAACGCTTTCCTCAGGTCCAGCTCAATCAGGACAAGCACCTGACCGACGCCGATAACCTGTACTGCGCCGGCGGTACCACCTCGGCATGCGATCTGTACATTTACCTGATTGAGCGCTTCTGCGGCGCCAATGTGTCCCAGGCCGTAGCGCGGGACATTCTGTATGAGGTGCAGCGCAGCTACGCGCCTGGACGCATCGGGTTTGGCGGTCAGAAGCTGCACCAGGACGTCATCATCCTGCAGATCCAGCACTGGCTCGAAGAACACTTCGCCGACAAGTTCCGCTTCGAAGACGTCGCCCGCGAACACGGCATGAGCATCCGCAACTTCATGCGCCGCTTCCAGACCGCCACCGGCGACAAGCCACTGCATTACCTGCAACGCCTGCGCATCGAAACCGCCAAGGGCTTGTTGTCCGGCAGCCGCAAGAGCATCAAGACCATCAGCTATGAAGTCGGCTATGACGATGCGAGCTTCTTTGCGCGGCTGTTCCGCCAGCACACGGAATTGTCACCGAACCAGTATCGGCAGCAGTTTCAGCAGGCGGCGTAATCACAGGCATACAAATACCCCCTGTGGGAGCGAGCTTGCTCGCGATAGCGGCGCATCAGTCACATCGATACTGAATGTGCCGCCGTCATCGCGAGCAAGCTCGCTCCCACAGGGAGTTTCAGCGCACAAAAAAAGGCCTGCAATCGCAGGCCTTTTTTATTTTCCGTACTACGGCTTGTGCGCCCGGGCCAGAAATTCGTGGGATTGCATTTCCAGCAGTCGGCTGAGGGTTCGCTGGAATTCGAAATTCAAGCGACCGCCGGTGTACAGATCCTTGAGCTCGACTTCGGCGGAAATGATCAGCTTCACGTTGCGGTCGTAGAACTCGTCGACCATGTTGATGAAGCGTCGGGCGATGTCGTCGGTGGTGACGCTCATCTGCTCGACATCGCTGAGCAGCACGGCGTGGAAGATCTTGCCCAGCTCAATGTAGTCGTTCTGGCTGCGCGGGCCGTCGCACAGTTCACGGAAGTTGAACCAGGCCACGTCGTCGCAGGTGCGCAGGGCACGAATTTCACGGTTTTCGATCATCAGCACGTCATTTTCGACCGCCGCCGTGCATTCCGGTGTCAGCGCACGGAAGCTCTTGCGCAGGCTTTCGTTGGCGGCTTCGTCGAGCGGATAGTGGAACAACTCGGCTTGTTCCAGGTGACGCAGTCGATAGTCGACGCCACTGTCGACGTTGACGATCTCGGTATTCTGCTTGATCAGCGCAATGGCCGGCAGGAAGCGCGCGCGTTGCAGGCCGTCCTTGTACAGGCCGTCCGGCACGATGTTCGACGTTGCAACCAGGGTCACGCCGTTCTTGAACAGTTCTTCCATCAGCGTGCCGAGGATCATCGCGTCGGTGATGTCCGAGACGAAAAATTCATCGAAGCAGATGACCCGGGCTTCGGTGGCGAAGCGCTTGGCGATGATGGTCAGCGGGTTTTTCTCGCCGCCCAGGGTTTTCATCTCTTCGTGCACGCGCTTCATGAAGCGGTGGAAGTGCGTACGGGTCTTTTCCTTGAAGGGCAGCGCTTCGAAGAAGGTGTCCACCAGGTAAGTCTTGCCGCGACCTACGCCGCCCCAGAAATACAGGCCCTTGACCGGGGTCTGATCCTTCTTGCCAAACAACTTGCCCAGCAGGCCCGGCTTGTTTTGCTCGGCCGCGACCAGGTCGTCGTACAGGCGCTGCAAATGACGCACGGCGGTTTCCTGCGCGGCGTCATGGAAGAATTCCGGGCGTTTCAGATCAGCTTGATATCGTTCTAGGGGCGTCATAATTCGTTAGCAAGGCAACAAAAACGGGCCGACACTGTAGCGACGGCCCGCAGGAATGGCAATCGGCCCTTGGTCGGGCCGAACCGTTGTTTATTCCTGAACCGGCGTCAGGGCGATGCGCAAGGCTTCGATAGCCGCGTCACGCGCGGCGCTGTCGGCGAAGGCCGGGCTGTCGGCAACGCACTCGCCTTCCAGCCATACACTGAAGCTCAGCGCCTCGCTGCGCACGTCCAGAGGCTGGCCCGCTTGCAGTTGCTTGGTCACCTGCCCTGCGGTCTTGCCGTCGGCGAAGTTGCGCGACAGCAGCAGTTGTTCGCTATCGGCCGCCAGCAGACGGAAGCGGAAACTGCCGTCGTCTTCGCGGAAGCTGACAAAACGTGCAGCTTTCGCGACTTTCTTCTTGGTGGTCGCCGCCACTTGAGTCTGGGCAACGAAGGAGCGCAGGCCCACCGCTTCACGCAGTTCGTTGAGGAACGGTGTCGCTACCGAACGGGCCTTTTTCGCGCCGTGTTGCAGGATGTCTTCCAGATCCCCCGGGCGCTCGATCAACAGGTTATAACGCTCGCGGGACTCGCCCAATTCGTTGTCCAGTAGCTGGAACAGACGACTCTTCGCCTCGCCCCAACCCAGACCCTGCAACAGCTCGCTGCGGAACTCGTCGGCCTGCGACGGGGTGGCGAATGCCTGGAACAGGGTGAACAGGTGCGAGTTGTCCGGATCCTTGGCTTCGCCCGGCGCGCGGGAGTCGGTGACGATCCGCGAAATCGCGTCCTTCATCTCTTTGGCGCTGCTGAACAGTGGAATGGTGTTGTCGTAGCTCTTCGACATCTTGCGGCCATCCAGGCCCGGCAACGTGGCGACGCTCTCTTCGATCAACGCCTCGGGCATGGTGAAGAATTCCTTGCCCTGGCCAAACAGGTGGTTGAAGCGCTGACCGATGTCCCGCGCCATTTCCACGTGCTGGATCTGGTCACGACCGACCGGCACCTTGTGTGCGTTGAACATCAGGATGTCCGCGGCCATCAGCACCGGGTAGCTGTACAGGCCCATGGTGATGCCGGCATCCGGGTCTTCGCCGGTCTCGACGTTCTTGTCCACCGAAGCCTTGTAGGCGTGGGCGCGGTTGAGCAGGCCCT
This sequence comes from Pseudomonas sp. P5_B3, assembly GCF_056400405.1. NCBI lineage: Bacteria > Pseudomonadati > Pseudomonadota > Gammaproteobacteria > Pseudomonadales > Pseudomonadaceae > Pseudomonas > Pseudomonas sp. P5_B3. The sequence continues at coordinate 7,028 of NZ_JBFULI010000039.1, forward strand.
TGGCGGCAACGCAGGTCAGCAACCAGGTCAGTTCGGGGATTTCCGGGATGTCGGACTGGCGGTAGAAGGTCACGCGGTCGACATCCAGCCCACCGGCCAGCCAGGTCGCGGCGATTTCCAGGCGCGAGCGCTGGATGCGCTGCGGGTCATCACACTTGATCAGGGCGTGATAGTCGGCCAGGAAGTAGAACGAATCGGCATTGCTGTCACGGCTGGCGACGATCGCCGGGCGGATGGCGCCAGCGTAGTTGCCCAGGTGCGGCGTGCCGGTGGTGGTGATGCCGGTAAGGATGCGGGTACGGGTCGTCATGGGTAATCGCTTGTCAGACTGCAATCAATTCGAGAGACGCGGCAGGATCAGATCCTTGAGATCGGTCAGCTTGCCATGAAAAAAGTGTCCGCATTCTGCCACTTTCAGCAGCTCATGGGGGCGTTCGAGCTTGTCGGACCACTCGTAAACCAGCTGCGGATCGATCACTTCGTCGGTTTCCGGCTGGATCAGGGTCAGTTCGCCCTGTTCCGGCAGCTGGTCCTGATCGCCCAGGCGCATGACCGCCGGCGCGACCATGAACAGGTGTTTGATCTGCTCGCCCTTGGCCTCAAGGCGTCCGCCGAGACTTGCTGCAACAAATCCACCGAAGGAGAAACCGAACAGGGTCAGCGGCAATTGCGGGTGTCTGGCACGAAACCATTCGGCCACAGCCTGGGCATCATCGACTTCACCGGTGCCCATGTCGTGGGTACCTTCGCTGGCACCGACGCCACGGTAGTTGAAGCGCAGGGTGATCAAGCCGGCATCGCGCGCGGTGCGCTGTAGGGTCGAGACCACTTTGTTGAGCATGGTGCCGCCCTGCACCGGGTTTGGATGGCAGATCAATGCAAGGCCGCGCGGCTGCTCGCTATCCAGATATAAAGCCTCAAGCTGACCCACCGGGCCGTCAATCACTACAGGGGTTTCACGCATAAGCAAGGAAGGAACTCCGTGACCTCGAATCAGGTCGACTCGTCTAGCAAATTGTCTGTGGCTGTCTATTGCGAGTGAATCGCGGTATACAGCGCAGGTTCGAGCCGTTAACGTAAAGCAAAGCCGTTTATAGAGGAAGGACTCGTGGAACACTCGCTCTTAGTTTGGTTGTTACCGACTCTTGCCCTGGTTGTGGGTGTCGCCATTGGGTTCCTGATCGCTCGCGTTGCACCGAACGCCGCGCCCAGCCGCACGCAGCGTCAGCTGGACGATATTCAGGAACGTTTCGACAGTTATCAGAACGAGGTGGTGACCCACTTCAACAGCACCGCGACACTGGTCAAGAAACTGACTCAGAGCTATCAGGAAGTACAGGAGCATCTCGCCGAGGGCGCAAATCGCCTGGCCCTGGACGAACAGACTCGCCAACGCCTGCTGGCCTCCCTGCACGCCGATGCGGCGCAGGCTCCACGGGAACGCCTGACACCACCGCGCAATCAGGAACCGCCACGCGACTACGCACCGAAAGCCCCGAACGCGCCGGGCATGCTCGATGAGCATTATGGCCTGAAGAAGTAAGCAGCTTTCGCGCCTAGCAAAAAGCCCCCGGACGGGTGATTGTCCGGGGGCTTTTTTGTTTCTGATCCTGTATCTCAGGTGCCCAGACCGGCCCCTTCGCGGGCAAGCCCGCTCCCACAGGGTTATGCATTGAATACAGATTTTATGTACGACATCGCCCCCTGTGGGAGCGRGCTTGCYCGCGAWGGGGCCAGAACTGACGACAAAAAAGCCCGCCCGATCTGTAAAGGATCGAGCTGGCTTTTTTACGCCTGGGGTTCRATCAGACGATCAAGGGTACTGCTGAACCTGACCTTGCTGCTGGGCACCATACTGCTGACCCGGAATCGCCTTGAGGTTGACCTCTACGCGGCGATTCTGAGCCTTGCCGTTGGTGTCGCTGTTGCTGGCCACCGGATTGTCCGGACCTGCGCCGCGAGCGCTCAGGTTGGCACCGCTGACACCTTGCGAGGTCAGGTAGGTTGCCACGCTCTGGGCACGACGCTGGGACAGGTCCATGTTGTGCTGGCGGCTGCCGGTGCTGTCGGTATAGCCGACGATCTCGATCTGGTTCTGGTTGAACTCTTTCAGCGAGCCCGCCAGGTTGTTCAGCGGTTGATAGAAACTTGGGGCAATGTTCGCCGAATCGGTCGCGAACGTGATGTTGCCTGGCATGATCAGTTTGATCTGGTCGCCCTGGCGCTGCACTTCAACACCGGTGTTGGCCATGCTGGCGCGCAGCTTTTTCTCTTGCTGATCGGCGTAGTAGCCGTAGCCTGCGGCAGAAGCACCGACCACCGCTGCACCGATCAGGGCGCCCTTGCCACGGTTATCGTGGTTGATCGCAGCACCGGCCAATGCACCGGCCAGAGCGCCGAGACCACCGTATTTCGCGGTCTTGCTCATGCCTTCGGAGCCGTTATCCGCCTGGCCCTGAGCCTGGCCTTGACCACCGTACGGGTTAGGCGAGGCACAACCGGACAAAACGGCCACAGCCGTAGCGAGAATAATCAAACGACGCGTGGTGAACATGTAAAGCTCCTACTTTTTTGCATTCTGTGGTGCAACGGACCAAGGCATCAGTCTTTGCGGGCGTTGGATCATGTTAACGGGTAAAAATTCCGCTCGTTACAAATCAGGCCCGTACAAACGGGTTTTCGCGCATTTCATCGCCCAGACGGGTGTCCGGACCATGCCCGGCCACCACTGTCGCCTCTTCATCGAGGGTGTACAAACGCTGCTTTATCGAACGCACGATGGTGGCCTGGTCGCCCCCCCACAAATCCGTGCGGCCGACGCCGCGACGAAACAGCGTATCACCGGCAATCAGCAGCTTGGCCTCGGAAAACCAGAAGCTCATGGAGCCCGGTGTATGACCTGGCGTGTGCAGCGCCACGCCACAACCGCAGGCCAGTTCTTCATCATCGGCCAACCAGCGGTCCGGAGACGGCACCGGAGTATAAGGAACGCCGAACATCTGGCACTGCATTTCCAGGTTGTCCCACAGAAACTGGTCTTCCTTGTGCAAATGCAGGGTTGCGCCGGTTTTCTCCTTGAGTTGACCGGAAGCCAGGAAATGATCGAGGTGCGCATGGGTGTGAATGATGCTGACCACTTTCAGCCCCAAGGCATCGAGACGCGCCAGGATCAGTTCATGATTGCCACCCGGATCGACGACGATGGCCTTTTTCGTCACCGGATCGCCGATGATCGTGCAGTTGCACTGCAAAGGGCCGACGGGGAAGGTTTCGCGGATGAGGGTGGGTTGCTGGGACATCGGGGCCTGCTCGATAAACGGGGACGAGGGATTTTCGCACACTTGAGTATCCAGCCAATGGCCACGATGGGTAACGTGAAGAATCCTTAACCCAAAACCCCCAGCTCCTTGGCCCGCGCCACGGCCTGCGTACGCCGCTCGACCCCGAGTTTGCTGTTGATATGGCTGGCGTGGGTCTTGACCGTGTGCAGTGAGATAAACAGCTGATCGCTGATTTCCTGGTTCGAACAGCCCTGGGCGATCAATCGCAGGACCGCCATTTCCCGCGTGCTGAGCTGTTCCGCGGCCGCGCAGGAATCCAGTCCGGGACGGGCAGCCAATGCCGGCAGTTTTTCACTGAGGCTCAGGGAAACAGGGGTGGGCGGAAAGTTTTGAAGCTGCCCACGCAGCCAGTCCGGGTGCTCGGCCAGCAGGCCCTCAAAGGGTTGCAACACGCCTCCACCAGCGGCGTCCAGCGCCTGAGCCAGTGCCTTACGGGCTTCCGGCTCCCGCCCGCTGCCCAGCAATAACGCCACTTTCTGGGTCAACGCCATGACACTGAGCAGCTGCCGACCGCTTTGCTGGCCATGTTCAAGCAGTGCATTCAAACGCCCTTCGGCCAGCATCGGTTGGCCCTGGATGACGTCGAGCAAGGCTTGTTGCAATTCGATATGCAGCGGCAATTGCGGATGGAATTCCGGTGGTGCCGCCCCGTTTTCGCCGTTATAGGTCTGTCCCAGGCGCGACAGCCAGGCTTCGGCCAGATCGATGCGCCCCTGGGCCAGCCAGAGTTCACATTTGACCAGGGTGATCATGGCCAGGTAGTAGATCGGTGGCACGTCCCAGATGTGCATCAGCCGTTCGGCTTCGGCCAGTTCGGCAAAGGCTTTGGCGAACTCGCCGTTGCTGCCTTCCAGCCTGGCAATCACACAATGGCCGATCAGTACGCTGATGTCACGACAGGCGCGCGCCTCGCTCAAACCGGTCTGCAATCGCAGCCGCGCCGCCTGCGGCTGCATGCGCAGGGCCAGCAGAAAGCCTTCATACAAGGTCAGCCGGGCTCGAACTGCATACAGCCGCTGCGCAGACAAGCTCTGCAGGCGTTGCATCCCCTGACGGACCTCTTCCAGCGCCCGACAGATTTCCCCGCGCGCTTGCAGGACACGGGCTCGGTCGTAGTGCGCCAGCGCTTCGAACAAGGGGTTGCCGACCCGTTGCGCCAGTTCCAGCGATTCGCGGTTCAGCCCCCGCGCCCGCCACAAATCACCGTCGGCAATGGCCAGGTTGGACAGGGTCGAGAGGCACATCAGGCGCTGGCCGTAACGCTTGCACGGAAGACTTTCCAACGCTTCGCGGCAGTACCGCAGCGTCAGTTCGCGGTTGCCGCGCCCACGGGCAATGATGCCACTCAATGCCAACCATTGAGCCAGCATGGACTTCTGGGCGGTGGCCGACGGAGCGGGCAGGAAGCGACTCAAATGGCTGGCCAGTTCCTCGGCGGCATCCAGCTGGCACGCCATCCCCAGCGCCCAGCTATAGAGCACAATCAGTCGCGGCGTGCTGATCAGCAAACTGTCAGGCAAGTCCATTTTCCAGCGCAGCAACATGCCGACATTCTGCTCGGCCAGCAGTTGCTCTTCGGAGAGGTTCTGCACCAGGTTCGCCGCGACGTCCAGGTGACCGGCACGCAAGGCCTGCTCCACGGCCTCATCGAGCAGGCCCTGGGCATTGAACCAGCGGCAGGCACGCAGGTGCAGGCTGGCGGCCGGCACCATCGACTGGGAAGCAGGCCGTGTGCGCAACAGATCGGAAAACAGGTGGTGGTAACGATACCAATGGCCATGCTCGTCCAGTGGCACCAGGAACACCTGGTGGGCAAGCAGGAAGCGCAGGATCTCCCCACTGTCATGGGCGTCGCGAACGGCGTCGCACAGTTCGCTGCAAAAACGTTCCTGGGGTGCCGTGTCGTAGAGGAACGACTGGACCTCGGCAGGCAGGCAATCGATGACTTCTTCGAGCAGATAATCGCGGATCAGCCCTTCCCCGCCGTGCAACGATTGCGGCAGCGCGCCATCGGTGCCTGCCTCCGAGGCGGCCAGCAGCCAGAAGCGCAACCCCGCGACCCAGCCTTCGCTGCGCTGGATCAGGTTTTCCAGTGCCTCACCGCGCAAGGAGCTGCTGTGCCGGTCGAGCAGGCTCAAGGCTTCGTCGTGGGTCAGGCGCAGATCCTGTTCATGCAACTCAAGTAGTTGCCGTGACAGCCGCAGCCGCGCCAGGTGCCAGTCGGGACGTTGGCGACTGGTGACCATCACCAGCAAGCCATCGGGAAGATGATTGAGGAAAAACTGCAGGCAGCGGTCCAGCACCGGCCCCTGGGCCAGATGGTAATCATCCAGCACCAGCAGTAGTGGCGTCGCTGTAGACAAGTGCACGGCCAGTTCGTCAAGCAGGCCGTCCAGCCATTCTTCGAACGCGAACGGCTGATGGCGCTGGCGCATTTTCAACAGCCCGAGCGATTGCCTGCCCAGGTGCGGGAAATAGTCCTGGAGACCTTCCAGCAGTCGTTCGAGAAAACGCCCCGGGTCACTGTCTCGCGGGCTCAAGCCCAGCCAGAGACTTTGCCAGTGCGCCGGCAACCCCTGGCAAAACTCCACCGCCAACGAACTCTTGCCGAACCCTGCAGGTGCGCTGACCAGCAATAACCTGCCGCCGAGCCCGGCACTCAGGCGCTCGCACAAACGTGGACGCAGCACATGGCCGTCGGGCAACGGCGGGCGGAAGAAGCGCCCGTCGAGTGTCGCGACAGCAACGTGTGCAGAACCTGGGGATGTAGACAAATCAGTCATGGCCGGCTCTTGTTTGAATTGCGGGTGGCGGCGTTGCAGATGTCCGCAGACTAGCCGTAAACGGATAGGGAATGAAGGTAGTTGCTACAAATGGCTACAAAAAGTCTACAAACAAAAAAACGCCCCGAACCAGTCGGGGCGTTTTCAGAGGGTGCGGCCTCTACTCAGTTCACCTTAGCGAACACCATCCTGACGCAAGGCGGCCGGGGTGAAGTCGCTGGTGGTTGCCTGGAAGCCGAAGTCATAGGCTGACTTCTCTTCGTTCTTCATGCCCAGCGCCAGGTAACGACCCGATTGCAGGTCATACAGGGCTTCGAGGGCATACCACGGAACTTGCTTGTCGTAGTAGTTCTCGGCATGGGCCTCGGCGACACGCCACAGTTGACCGCGACCGTCGTAGTGATCGATGACCGCGGCTTGCCAGGTGTCTTCGTCAATGTAGAAATCACGCTTGGCGTAGATGTGGCGCTGACCTTCCTTCAGGGTTGCAACCACATGCCACACACGACGCAACTCGTAACGAGCCAGGTCCTGGTTGATGTGACCGGCCTTGATGATGTCGTCGTACTTGAGCGTTGGCGAGTCGAGTTTGTAGCTGTCGGAGGCGATGTACATCTCTTTCTTGCCTTCGAGCTTCCAGTCGTAACGATCCGGTGCACCGTTGAACATGTCCAGGTTATCGGAAGTACGCAGGCCATCGGCAGCCGTACCCGGACCGTCATAGGACACTTGCGGGGCACGACGCACACGACGCTGACCCGCGTTGTAGACCCACGCCGAACGCGGTTCCTTCACCTGGTCGAGGGTTTCGTGCACCAGCAGTACGCCACCGGCCAGACGCGCCGGCGCGGTCACTTTCTGCTTGAAGTAGAACAGGATATTGCCCGGGTTTTTCGGGTCGTAATCCTTCATTTTGTCGCGGAACACGAACTGGTCCTGGAAATACACCATGCTATACGAGCCATTCGGTTGCGGTGTGGCCTGGGTCACCAGACGGGTCACGCTGCCACCACGATAGCGGGTGATGTGGTTCCAGATGACTTCCACGCCGCTTTTCGGAATCGGGAACGGCACGGCCGTTTCGAAGTTCTCCAGACCGTTACCGCCGGACACCAGGTTGGTGTTGGTGGCGTTGCGCTTGATGGCGGCGAACACGTCATCCGGCACGGTGGCACCGCGGTGGGACGGGTACACCGGCATCTTGAAGGTTTCCGGGTAGCGCTTGAACATCGCGTACTGGCCAGGGGCAAGCTTGGCCTTGTACTGGTCGACGTTCTGCGCCGTGATAGTGAACAGCGGTTTTTCACCCGGGTACGGATCGGACAGGAAGCCTTTGCTGTCGACGGTGCCGGCGTTCTTCGGCAGCGGTTTCCAGGCAGGGATCGAACCGTCGGCGTTACCCGCCATTTCGGCGCCCATAGGGGTCAGGCTCTTGCCCAGTTTGTCGGCCTCGGCCTGGGGAACCGCTGCGATGACGCTGGTCGCCAGCAGCGAAAGACCCAGAACACCGGCGTGGAACAGACTCTTTGTTATTTTCATTTATGCGTTCGTCCTGAAAATACTGTGCTTAGAAGTTCACGCCGAGGCTGAGCGCAACGAAGTCGCGGTCATCCACTGTGGTGTACTTGCCGTCGAAGAAGTTGGTGTAAGCCAGGCTCGCGGTGTAGGTGTTCTGGTACTCGGCATCAACACCCAGGCTCACCGCCTTGCGGCCTTCCTCGAAGTTGCCGCCAGGGCCAGGGGAATAACCGCTTACGTCATGGGACCAGGCAACGTTCGGTTTGAGGTTCACACCGGCAAACACGTCGTTGTATTCCCAGATGGCGCGACCGCGGTAGCCCCACGAAGTCGGGGTGGTGAAGCCTTCGTTGGTGCAGTTGCGGCTGAGGTTGTTGGTCGGCGTACCCGGGCCGGCCCCGTTGATGGTGCTGGTGTTGAGCGCCACGCAGGTGTTCTGGCCGCCGGTAGCTGGCAACTCGCCAGGGCCGTAGACCGGGTCACGGCCATAACGGACATCGGAGGAGCTTTCCAGCCCGCCGACGTGGGTCACGCCCACTTCGCCCACCAGGGTCAGACGGCTGGCGCCCATGACCTGATCGAAGAAGTGCGTCAGAGTGGTCTGGAATTGGGTGACTTCCTTGCGGTTATACCCGTGCAAGTCCTGGCCAGGCACACCGTTGAGCAGTGAAGCGTTGCTCAGAGCGCCGCCCAAAGGACGCACACCGGCGAACAGGATGTCGGTGGAGTTGAGCTGCACCGGTGCGTTCGGACGGTAGCTGATCTCACCGCTCCACGCCGTACCGGTAGGCAGGGTGGTGGAGAAGCTCAAGCCATACAGGCGAATGTCCTCGGGGTATTCGATGAAGTATTGCGAATTACCGGCCACCAGCAACGGCGCAAGCCGGGCAAATGGTCCACCGCTCAGCGACGCTGCGGTGTTGTAGACCGACTGCGGCGCACCGGTGGCGCTGAAGATCGGCGCACGACTGTGGTAGTTCATGAAGTAGGCGCCGAACTCGGTGTCCAGCGGATCGAACATGTACTTGAAGGACGCGCCCCACTGGCCGCTGTCACGGGCATCACGATCGGGGCCACGACGCACCAGAACACCCTCTTCGTTGACGTCGACGCCGTTGGCAGCCAAAGGCCCCAAGGCAACGGCCGGAATTTGCGAGCGCTTGTTCAGCACGCGCAGGTTGTTGTCGCAGCCGTCGGCAACGATGTCCGGCTGGGAGAAGAACGTGCCGCAGTTGTCGACGACGGTCTGATCCCATTCAAGTTGATAAAACGCTTCGGCCGAGAGGTTTTCGGTCAGGCTCTGGGACACATAGAACATATTGACCGGGATCAGGCCTTCCTTGATCTCGGCACCCGGACGGCGGAATGCCGACACGTCGATCGGGTTGATCGAGTTGATGCCGCCGCCAATGAAGGTACTTTCACCCCAGCTCACGACCTGCTTGCCCAGGCGCACGGAACCTGGTTGATCGGCAATGGAGTAGTTGTGGTAGACGAAGGCGTCGAGGAGTTGAGTGCCAGCGGACTTGGCGCCTTCCTTGCGACCGTCGTCGCTGATGTCCTTGAACGGACGGCTTTCGTCTTTCAGTTCAAAGTCGTACCAGTATTTGCCACGGACGAAAACACCGGTATCGCCGTATTTCAGTTCAAGGTCATGGATGCCCTTGAAGATCTTCGAGAAGGTTTCCCCGCTCTTGAAGTTCAGGTGACCGTCATCAGAAGTCTGCGACAGCCCCTTACCGCCGTTGTTGACGCCGATGAGGTTCTTGTTCGGCTGTTCGGTAGACCAACTGGCGCCAATCGACAGGGATGAGTCGAACTGACCTTCGATTTCACCAACGTTGAAACTGACGCCGAATGCTGGCCCGGCGAGCGTAGAAGCAAGACTGACAGCCAGGGGCAGTTTCGCCCGGCGCCAGAACTGGTTTACTGATGTCATCGACGCTACTCCATGTGCATTTTATTTTTATGGCAATGAGCACTTCTAAAAACGCTGTGGATAACCGGGAGCCATGGCATCCCAAAGTCATTCCAAAGTTGCATCGCCCCGGTTCGTGCGGTTGCCCCGTTCTTAAAAATCCTTGAACGGACTATAGCCAGCAGGTAGTAGTGCTTGATCCCTCTAAAGTGTGATTTGCAGTTGCCAGCCACTCTGGAACAGTCCTTTCGCCAGTCCGACACCCGTCGGCACGGCAAGGATGGCTGAAAAATTCGAATTGACAAGCCAAGCGCTTGCTTGGTGGGGCTGGCGTGCCCTTTCGGGCACGCCGAGAGGCGCTTAAAGCGTCGAGAGGAAGGTGCTGTTGGTGGCTTGCCATTCGGTGATGTCGACACGAATGCGCTTCTTGTCGAGTTTGCCGACGCTGGTCTTGGGAATTTCAGTAACAAGGGCAATCTGGCTCGGAATCGCCCACTTGCTCAAGTGCCCCAGCTCCACGAACGGCTTGAGGTGTTCCTTGAGTTCCCGAGCCCCGATTGCATGACCCTCACGGAGCACCAGCAGGGCAAACGGCCGCTCGCCCCACTGCGGATCGGGAATCCCCACCACTGCTACTTCACGTACCGCCGCATGACGGCTGATCAGGTCTTCCAGGTCCAGGGAGGAAATCCACTCGCCACCGGTCTTGATCACGTCCTTGATCCGGTCACGAATGTCGATCACCCCCATGCTGTCCAGGGTCGCCACGTCGCCGGTGTGCAGCCAGCCGCCGGCCCAGAGCTCGGCGCCCTTCTGCGGTTCATTGAAATAGCCCTCGGTGAGCCACGGTGCACGCAGCACCAGTTCACCCTGAGTCTCGCCGTCGGCGGGCAGGAAGTTGCCCTCGGTGTCGACGATCGCCGCCTCCACCAGCGGCCCCGGCACGCCAGCCTTGATCCGGTAGGTGGTGCGTTCGTCTTCGGTGCCTGCCATCAGCTCATCGTTCAAGTGCGCGCACGACACCAGCGGCCCGGTCTCCGACATGCCGTACGCCGCGGTCAACTGAATGCCCTTGGCCTTGGCCGCCTCGTACAACGTACGGTTCAGGGCGCTACCGCCGATGACGATTTTCCAGCCGCCGAAGTCGACGTTCTGCGCGGCCTTGGCATTGAGGACCATCTGCAAAATGGTCGGTACGCAATGGGAGAACGTGACCTTCTCCTTGCGCCACAACTCCACCAGGTATTCCGGGTCATAGCGGCCGGGATACACCTGCTTGAGCCCGAGCATGGTCGCCACGTACGGCAAGCCCCAGGCGTGGACGTGGAACATCGGGGTGATCGGCATGTACACGTCGTTGGTGCCCAGCAGGCGCACGCTATCGATCGCGCCCATGATGGTCGACACGCCCATGGTGTGCAGCACCAGTTGCCGATGGGTGAAGTACACGCCCTTGGGGTTACCGGTGGTGCCGGTGGTATAGAACGTGGTCGCGACCGAGTTTTCGTCGAAATCCTCGAAGTCGTACTGCGGGCTCGCCGCTGACAGCAGTTGTTCGTATTCGCCGACGAGGTTCGGCAGGTCCGCGGTTTTTTCCGGCAGGTCAGTCAGCAGCAGGGTTTTCTCGACCGTGGTCAGTTGCCCCTCGATTGCCTTGTACAGGCCGACGAACTCGCTGTTGACCAGCACAAAGCGGTCCTCGGCGTGGTTCATGGTGTAGAGGATCTGTTCCGGCGACAGTCGCACGTTGATGGTGTGGATCACCGCACCAATCATCGGGATGGCGAACATGCATTCCAGGTAACGATGGCTGTCCCAGTCCATCACACCCACGGCATCCCCGGGCTTGACCCCGGCCGCCGTCAGCACGTTGGCCAGGCGGGCCACCCGTTCGATCAGGGTCGGGTAGCTGTAGCGCAACTTGTCGCGGTAGATGATCTCGCGGGTTTTCTCATAACGGGCACCAGACATCAGCAGCCGTTTGATCAACAGCGGGTACTGGTAAGCGCCTTCGGCCGGGGGGATAACGCGAGTCTGCAACATAAGAATCCCTTTTTCTGACTGCACGGTCGTGACTGAAAGTACGCACTGTAGTGCCCTTGATCGTCAGCCAAATCAGCCAAAGGAATGATTTGCAGAACCGCGCAAATGCTAGCGTTGCGCCAGCATTTGCAGCAATTCGTGAACCGTTACGGTCAGTGCATCTCGGTAAACGCGAGTTTCACACCGATCGCAATCAGCACCGCGCCCATGGTCCGGTCGAACCAGTGGCCCATGCGGGCGAAACCGGCGCGTACGCGCTGCTGGCTGAACAGCATCGCCACCAGGCAGAACCAGGCCGCTGTCGCCGCCGCCAGGTAAACCCCGTAACCGGCCTGCACGGCCAGTGGCGTTTGCGGATTGATGACCACGGTGAACAGCGATAGGAAGAACAGCGTGGCTTTCGGGTTGAGACCGTTGGTGACGAACCCTGAAGTGAAGGCACCACGGGCGGTGCGCTCGCCGGCTTCCTTGTGCAGATCGTCCACCACAGGCTTGGCCGGTTGCGCGCGCAGTGCCTTGTAACCGATGTACAACAGGTAAGCGGCGGCGGCCCATTTCAAGGCATTGAACAGCACGATCGACTGGGACACGATCAGGCCGATACCCAACAGCGAATAACCCACGTGCAGGAAAATCGCCGTCCCCACACCCAGCGCGGTCCAGGTGCCTGCGCGGCGACCGTGGGTAACACTCTCACGCACCACGACAGCAAAGTCCGGGCCGGGGCTGGCCACGGCCAGCAAGTGAATCAGGGCAACGGTCAAGAATTCTGTCCAGTACATGGGGGCTCCTTCAGGCCAAGCGTATCTATTTATTTCATCTGGTAGGCTCGGCAGATTACGCCTTCAGTTCATTGCACAAAAGGTACAGTTGATGACGAACACTCGCCGCGCCGTTTTCCTCGACCACCCGTCCCTGGACCTTGGCGACCTTGACCTCAATCCGCTGCGCAGTTGTTTCAGCGAACTGCAGCTTTTCGCCCAGACCTTGCCCGATCAAGTCATTGAACACCTCAAGGGTGCCACCGTCGCCATCAGCAACAAAATTGTCATCGATGCCGCCGCCATGGCCGCCAGCCCTGATCTCAAGCTGATCCTGATCACCGCCACCGGCACCAACAACGTCGACCTCGCCGCCGCCCGCGCCCACGGAATTACTGTGTGCAACTGTCAGGGCTACGGTACGCCATCGGTGGCGCAGCACACGATCATGCTGCTGCTCAACCTGGCCACACGCCTGGCCGATTATCAAAAAGCCGTCGGCGAAGGTCGCTGGCAGCAGGCCAAACAGTTCTGTTTGCTGGATTACCCGATTGTCGAACTCGAAGGCAAAACCCTTGGACTGCTGGGCCACGGCGAATTGGGCGGCGCAGTCGCACGGCTGGCCGAAGCCTTCGGCATGCGCGTTCTGCTGGGGCAAATTCCCGGACGCCCCGCCCGGCCGGATCGCTTGCCGCTGGATGAACTGTTGCCACAGGTCGATGCCCTGACCTTGCACTGCCCACTCAACGAACATACCCGCCACTTCATCGGTGCCCGTGAACTGGCCTCGATGAAGCCCGGTGCATTTGTGGTCAACACCGCACGTGGTGGTCTGATCGACGAACAGGCACTGGCCGACGCCCTGCGCAACGGGCATCTGGGCGGCGCCGCCACGGACGTGCTGAGCGTCGAGCCCCCCATTAATGGCAATCCGCTGCTGGCCCACGACATTCCGCGCCTGATCGTCACCCCGCACAACGCCTGGGGCAGCCGCGAAGCGCGTCAGCGAATCGTTGGCCAAGTGACCGAAAACGCACTGGGATACTTCAGCGGTAAGGCGCTGCGGGTCGTCAGTTGATAAACTGCGGCACTTTTTTTAACGGGAGCAGTTATGGATCCGCGCAGTGAAGTACTGCTTCGTCAGGCCGAGTTATTCCAGGGTTCGGTGTTGCTGGCCGGTTTGCCCGCCGACGACTTGCTGGGCCGTCTGCCCGAAGCTCATGGCTGGTGCTGGCACGCCGGCGATCAGGCCGCGCTGGACGCCCGCTTTGCCGAGCGCAGCCATTTTGGCGTGAATGCGCCGCAGCGCGAGTTCGATAGCGCCGTGGTGTTTCTGCCCAAGGCCAAGGACCTGACCGACTACATCCTCAACGCCCTCGCCTCGCGGCTGGCCGGCCGTGAGCTGTACCTGGTCGGCGAGAAAAAAAGCGGCATCGAAGGTGCCGCCAAACAACTCAACCCGTTCGGCAAGCCACGCAAACTCGACAGCGCGCGACACTGCCAGCTCTGGCTGGTCACCGTGGCCAACGCGCCTGAAGCCAAACCGCTGGAAAGCCTGGCGCAGACCTACGAACTGCCGCTGGCCGAAGGCCCGCTGAAGGTCATCAGCTTGCCGGGGGTGTTCAGCCATGGTCGCCTGGATCGCGGCAGCGCGCTGCTGCTGGAACATCTGGACAAACTGCCCGGCGGTCACCTGCTCGATTTCGGTTGTGGCGCCGGGGTTCTGGGGGCAGCGGTGAAACGTCGTTACCCGCACAACCAGGTCACGTTGCTGGATGTGGATGCCTTTGCCGCTGCCAGCAGTCGTCTGACTTTGGCTGCCAATGGTCTGGAAGCCGAGGTGATTACCGGTGACGGAATCGATGCCGCACCGATGGGTTTGAGTGCGATTCTGAGCAATCCGCCGTTCCATGTCGGGGTGCACACCGACTATTTCGCAACCGAAAACTTGCTGCGAAAAGCAGCCAAACATCTGAAAAACGGTGGCGAACTGCGCTTGGTAGCTAACAGCTTCCTGAAGTATCAACCGCTGATCGAAGAGCATTTGGGCGTGTGTGCGATCAAGGCGGAAGGACAGGGCTTCAGAATCTACCGGGCAAAGCGCGGCTGAGAATTTGTACTTGCCGAATGGATTTTGCCTAGGCAGAATCCGCTCCGTCCTAGGGGAGTAGTCTCCCACGAGCGCCACGCTCGTCCGGCATGCGTCAACATACTTGGTCAAAAGACCATGGCGCATGCGACCCAAGCATCCACATCAGATGGATCGCAGGGTTTGACAAGACCTATGACACGAACACCTTACCCGGGGCGGGAAGGCTGTACGTGTCATAGCCGTGTCGACCCGCCCCTTAGGAAAACCCCTGATGCTGGATTCACTACTCGTACCTACCGCAATCGTTGCCTTGGCCGAAATCGGCGACAAGACGCAACTGCTCGCGCTCATTCTCGCTGCCCGCTTCCGCAAGCCCTGGCCGATCATCGCCGGTATCGTCGCCGCGACCCTGGCCAACCACGCTGCAGCCGGTGCGATAGGCGCCTGGGTCGGCAGTTTCTTCTCGGATACGATGCTGCACTGGATCCTCGCCGCGAGCTTCGCCGCGACCGCACTGTGGACCCTGGTCCCGGACAAGATGGATGACGACGAAGCCAGCACCGCCCGCAAGTTCGGGCCGTTCCTGACCACGCTGATCGCGTTCTTCCTGGCGGAAATCGGCGACAAGACGCAGATCGCGACCGTGATGCTCGCGGCCCAGTATCCAGAGCTTTGGCTGGTGATCATCGGCACCACCCTCGGCATGCTGATTGCCAACGTACCGGTGGTACTGGCGGGCAACTTTGCCGCAGACAAATTGCCCTTGACCCTGATCCGTCGACTGGCGGCGTCGGCGTTCTTCATCCTGGCGATTGTCGCGGTGTACAAGGCGATGCAGAGCAGCGGGTGGGTTTGACGGTTTAGGTCGATAGACCGCGTTATCGTTCATCGCGAGCAAGCTCGCTCCCACAGGGTTCGGCGTCGAGCACAAAACCAATGTGGGAGCGAGCTTGCTCCGGGCGGCGCTCCGACGATGAGGCCCGAAGCCTCAATAGATGACCGTCAGGATTTCTTGGCCTGCTCATACAACGGCATCACTTTCGGAATCGCCGCCTGCAACGCCGCAATACGACTCGACGACGCCGGGTGAGTGCTCATGAATTCCGGTGGCGCACCTTCCGAGACCTTGCTCATCTTGTTCCACAGGGTAATTGCGGCATTCGGGTTGTAACCGGCGCGGGCCGCCAGTTCCAGGCCAATCAGGTCCGCTTCGTTTTCATTGGCGCGGCTGTTGGGCAAGGTCATGCCGTAGTTCGCCACGGTATCGGCCAGGGCCATGGTGTCCTGCCCCAATCCCAACAAGGCACCGGCGCCCTGCTTGGCCATTTCGATGCCGTAAGCCTTGGACATCGCTTCACGACCGTGCTCACGCAGGGCGTGGGCGATTTCATGCCCCATGATCGCGGCGATTTCATCGTCGGTCAGTTTCAGTCTGTCGATCAGGCCGGTGTAAAAGATGATTTTGCCGCCAGGGCCGCAGTTGGCGTTGAGCTCATCGCTCTTGATCAGATTGACTTCCCACTTCCACTGAGCCGCGTCCGGACGAAACGTCGGCGTCTGGGCAATCAGCCGGTCGGCAATCGCCTGAACCCGCCGGGCTTCATTGCTGGTCTTGTCCAGCACACCTTTGCTGGACGCTTCGCCCACGGTCTTCTGATAGGACTGGGCGTACATCTGGTCGACCTCTTGCGCGGACAACATGCTGAACATGTACTGCTTGCGCTCAATGCCCACTGCACCGCCGCTGGTGGTATTGACCGACTGACAACCGGTGAGCAGCAGCGCTGCGCTCAGTGCACTGACAACCAAAATCTTGTTCATCAAAAATTTCCCTGAAAACATGCCGCGTATCCTAGGCGTGGAAATGTCTAGACGCCAGATACAATGGACGTAAGACGCACAATTCGGACAAAGCTCTCATCGCCGTAGAAAAAATTCACATACGGCAACAACCCGCAGTCCATCACGCCGCGCATGGATTCATTTGCGACATCCGACACGCAAAAACAGTCATTTCAGCTGCCCGCGCTCATGCCCGTCCGACACTCTGCCGATACACCTGGGCAGACGTCCTTTTGCGTGCGGAGCCCCCATGAAATTCAAGTCGATCCAGTTTTCCGTGGCAGCCCTTGCCGGCGCCATTGTCCTTAGTGTCGTGGCAGCGCTGGTGGTGTATGCGCTGCTCTCCGGCGCCCGGACCCAAGACATGGTCCAGGAGCGGACCCAGGCCCAATTCGAGCAAGTCATCGAACAGCGCCTGACGTCCCTGGCGCAAACCCAGGTCAGCCAGATCCAGCGTGAACTCGAAGCACCGCTGCTGATTGCCGGCGGGCTGGTGCGGGTCAACGCCCTGATCGGCACACCGGGTACCGATGGCCAGCCTGCGCTGAGCCTCAGCCGCGAGCAATTGATCGGTCTGATCAAGGAAAACGTGGTCAAGAACCCGAAAATCCTCGGCACCTATATCGGTTGGGAGAAAGACGCACTGGATCACAACGATGCGGCCTATGTCGGCACTCAGGTAGTCGGCATCGACGCCGCCAACGGGCGCTTCCTGCCCTGGTGGTTCCGCAACGACGACGGCACCCTGGGCCTGGACAAACTGGTGGACGTCGACGACCAGAAAACCCTGTCCACCGGCGTGCGCGCCAGCGAGTACTACCTGTGCTCAAAAGAAACCAAAAAATCCTGCGTGATCGATCCGGCGCCTTATAAGGTGGGCGACAAAATCGTCATGCTCGCCTCCTTTATTGAGCCGATCATGCTCAACGGTGCCTTCCAGGGCATCGTCGGTGCCGACCTGTCGGTGAACTTCATCCAGGAAATGCTCTTGGGCGCCAACCAGAAACTCTACAGCGGCGCCGGGGAAATGGCCCTGATCGGCGGCAATGGCCGGATCGTTGCCTACACCAAGGATCCGAGCAAATTCGGCGAAAAGGTCAGCGACATCCTCGACAGCAAGCAGATCGCCAACATGGCCAATCTCAAGCGCGGCGAAGTCACCTATACCGTCGACAAGGCCCAAGGCCGGATCGAGTTGTACCTGCCGTTCGGCATCGGCCAGACTGACGCCCGCTGGACCTTGATGCTGCAGTTGCCGCTTAATGCGGTCATGGCCGACCTGCAAAAACTCCAGGCCGACCTGAACGCACAGCGCAAATCCGACACCTTCGGCATGGCGATGGTCGGTCTGGTGATTGCCGGTATCGGTTTGCTGGTGATCTGGCTGGTGGGCCACGGCATCGCCCGTCCGCTCAAGCAGATGGTGGCCATGCTCGACGATATCGCCCAGGGCGAAGGTGACCTGACCCGGCGCCTGAGCAGCGACCGCGCCGATGAACTGGGTTCGATCGCCAAAGGCTTCAATACTTTCCTGGCCAAGTTGCAGGCGATGATCACCCAGGTGGTGACGTCGGTGCAGAGCGTCAGCGATTCGTCGGAACACACTGCCGACATCGCCATCCGCACCAATACCGGTGTACACAAGCAAATGGCCGAGATCGATCAGGTGGCCACCGCTGTGCAGGAAATGACCGCCACCGCCCAGGACGTGGCGCGCAACGCGACCCAGGCCGCACAGGCCGCCAGCCATGCCGATCAGGCCGCCAGCCAGGGCATGCAGATCGTGCGCGACACCTCGAACTCGATTGGCGCCCTCGCAGTGGAAATCGGCCGCGCCGTGGGCGTGGTGCAAACCCTGGCCAAGGACAGCGAAAACATCAACGCCATCCTCACCGCCATTCGCGGGATCGCCGAGCAGACCAACCTGCTGGCCCTGAACGCGGCCATCGAAGCCGCCCGCGCCGGTGAACAGGGCCGAGGTTTTGCGGTAGTGGCCGACGAGGTGCGTAACCTGGCGCAGAAAACGCAAAAGGCCACCGAAGAAATCCAGACCATGATCCAGCAACTGCAGCAAGGCACGCGGGATGTAGTGCGGGTCATGGAAGACAGTCAGAACCGTACGGACGAAAGCGTACAGCACGCCTCCAAGGCCGCCGAAGCACTGGAAACCATTACTCAGGCGGTGTCGGTGATCAATGACATGAACACCCAGATCGCCAGCGCGGCCGAGGAGCAAAGTGCGGTGGCGGACGACATCAACCGCAACGTGATCAACATCGGTCAGGTGGCCAATGAAGTGGCCGGCGGCGCCGATGAGTCGAGCGCGGCCAGTGCGAATTTGACCAGGTTGGCCGAGCAGCAGCGGCGGTTGATCAATCAGTTCAGGGTTTGATCCAAAGGCCCCATCGCGGGCAAGCYCGCTCCCACAGGGGATTTGTGTACGCCACAGATCCAATGTGGGAGCGRGCTTGCTCGCGATGGGGCCGGCTCAGCCACCCAATAATTCAACCCGGAGTGAGGCACTCCGGCCCATTGAGCTTCGGATCATTCACCATGTTGGCCAGCACCCGCTCGCGCAACACGGCAGGCTCACTGGCCAGCAATGCTTGCAATGCATGCAACGGTGTCTCGGGATCCAGCCACGCCGCCTGCCCCACCTCATCAAGAATCAACGGCCGCCGCTGGCTTGCCGCCGGTTGGGTAATCACGGCGGTACTCAGCCAAACCTGCTCTTGCACCGGATACGCCTCCCAGATCGCCGCAAAAAACAATGACGAACCCTCCCCCGGTGTCAGCCAGTACGGGCGCTTGCGCGTCGTGCCGCGCCATTCGTAGAAACCGTTGGCCGGCAACAGGCAGCGGCGCAAGCGCAGGGCTTCGCGGAACATCGGTTGTTCGGCCACGGTTTCGGCACGAGCGTGGGCCGGAGTGCGGGACAGATCGGTCAGCCAGGGTGGCGTCAGGCCCCAGCGGGCGCGGGCCAGCGTGCGTTGACCGTCAGGCTCGGCCCGCAGCATCAACACCGAATCATTGGGGGAAATGTTCCACTGCGCCTGCTGGTCGGCGGGAAAACCGGGCAGCGCCGCGAAGGCGGGGTTCCAGCGAAACAGGGCATAACGTCCACACATGGGGCAACACGGCTCTTGATCAAACGAACGCCAGCCTAACAGACCAGCGTGCCGGGAAAGCTGTCCGGTTCATCGCCGGACAGCGGCAGCGCGGCATTGTACGCGGTGATCAGCTCGCGGGCGTATGCAGCCTGATCGTTCTCGACCGACAGCCCCAGCAAGCCATAGATCGGCAACTCGCCGCTGCCCCCGAGCAAATCACGGCCCACCAGGTGCGCCTCGATGCCCTCGCTGGCGAGCATGCCTTGCAGCAACTCGCCTTCCATCAGGTTCTCCGGGTCGTAGATGCGCTGCATACACGCTCCTCACTCGTTTTCGCTGAACACTTCGAGATGCCATTCATCTTCATGAACCTGCAACACGAAGGTTATCGGCCGGCAGCACACCTGACAGTCTTCAATATAGGTCTGATCGCCACCGGACAAATCCAGCGTCGTCTCGACTTCCTCACCACAATACGGACATTCATATTGCGCAGTTTCCAGCATCGCGGTCTCCCAGGTGACTTGTGCGTATAATCGCCGGTCTATTTGCAGGGCTATTTTTGTCTGGCTACTTTTTCAGACCGCACCCCGCCGGTTTTCAATCAAAACCTTTACTTACCCTAGCCGTTTCTAACAAGAGAGCATGATGGGCGAATTCGATGCCATCCGACCTTACGACGACAGCGAAGTCCCGGCAGTGCTGGCACGACTGCTCGGCGACAAGGCGTTTCTAGATATCCTCACCCACTTCCGCTTCCCGCGTTTCGCCGGCGCTTTAGGCTGGGCACTCAAACCTCTTATAGCCCATCGGCTGCGCCGTGAGTTTGCCGGCATTAACTCCGTGGCCACATTACAGGACAAAGTCGAGGTTTACGTCGACCACACCATTGAGCGCGCCACCGACGGCGTCACCTATACCGGGGTGGAGCAATTCAAGTCCGGCAGCGCCTACCTGTTTATCGCCAACCACCGCGATATCGTGATGGACCCGGCCTTCGTCAACTATGCCGTGTACCACGCCGGCCTGCCGACTCCGCGCATCGCCATTGGCGACAACCTGCTGCAAAAGCCTTTCGTCAGCGACCTGATGCGCCTGAACAAGAGCTTCATCGTGCACCGCTCGATCAGCGGTCGCCGGGAGAAAATGGCGGCTTATCAACTGTTGTCGGCGTACATCAACCATTCGATCCGCAACGATTGCGCCTCGATCTGGATCGCCCAGGCCGAAGGCCGCGCCAAGGACGGTGACGATCGTACCGAATCGGYGATCCTCAAGATGTTCCACATGAGCCGTAAGGACGAACCGTTCGGCGAAGTCATCCAGTCGCTGAACCTGACCCCGGTGTCGATCAGCTACGAATACGACCCGTGCGATCAGGCCAAGGCCCGCGAGCTTTACATCCGCGCTACCACCGGCAGCTACACCAAGGCGCCGGGCGAGGATGACGTGAGCATCGCCAAGGGCATCACCGGCTACAAGGGTCGGGTGCATGTGAACTTTGCCGCGCCGATCACCGAACTGTTCGAAGGCACCAAGCAGTTGGCGGTCGAGACGGACAAGCAAATCCTCAGCGGCTATCGCTTGTTCCCGGTGCACTACCTGGCGTACGCACAGTGGAAAGACGCCGATCCGCAGTTGCAGGTACCAAAAGCCGCCGAAGTGTTCCCGGCCGAGGAACTCGCCAAGGCCCAGGAAGAATGGCAACGCCGCCTGGACGCCTGCCCTGAAGAGCATCGTCCGTTCCTGGTGCTGCAATATGCGACGCCGGTGCGCAATCAGTACCGGGTGAAGGCAGGGTTGCCGCTGTAAGCGGTTTCGGCTGGATACGAGAACGGCGCCTTCGGGCGCCGTTCTTTTTAAATCAAGATCTTTTACTTTGAAAAGGCTCAGACCTGAGTACTGATCCAGGAAACCAGCAGCGCCATCCCCATGCAGGCAAAACCGAAGATGTAGAAAAAACGGTTCTTGCGCAAGGTCGCCCAGTCCAGCGTGGGCTCTACGTTGGGGCTGCTCTGGCGCTGTGCCTGAAGGCTGGCCATCGCGCGCATTTCACGACGACGGGTAGCGTGCAGCAACCAGCCGCCCGGAAAGGCAAAGAGCAAGGCCAGCAGATTGATCAATTTGGCGGGATGGGCGGTAAACAGCGTCATCAAGTGCAGCGACATCACAAACCTCAAGTCAAACAGGTGGCAGGTGCCGGACCGGCGACCGCGGCGCGGATTCTACCGAAAGCCTGCGCGCCTGCCCTCTGTTTCCGACAAATAACGAGGCAATTGATCAATGGTTGTCCTGAGTCACGGCTTCGTCATCTGTATCGGCGACCATGCGCGCCTCGAAACCGACAAGGACCACGTCATGCTCCACGCCGAAAACCAGGATCGCCTTTACCTCATCACCCCCAGCGAAGAACAACAAGCCCTCGTCGGCAGCCTCGCCTTCAATGTTCAGGACCGCCATTGGCTGGTGTATTGCGCCCTGGGCGGGCATCAACACGCGGATTTGCCGGAAACGGATCTGCTTACCGGCGTGAGCGTGCTGGACTTTTACTCACAAGCCGCCTGACACCAACGCCCCCCTGTAGGAGCGAGCCTGCTCGCGATGGTCGTTAACGATTACGCGGGGAATCTGATACCCCGCGGCGTCCTCAAGTCCATCGCGAGCAGGCTCGCTCCTACAAGGGGGCTCGCATTATTCGCCGAGAATCTGCCCCACGGTCGGGTCCTTGAACAGGCGGGTCAATGCATCACTGAGCACATCGCTGACCAGCTTGGTGTTGGTTTCCTGGTTCGGCGCCATACCGAAGCGCTGGTCCAGGGACGAACCATAACGGCCGCTGTAGCGACGGTTGGCGTTCTGCACATCGGAGCGGAAGGTCGCGCCGATGGTGGCTTCGGTCACGTACATGCCTTCCTTGGGCGACTGGTACTTCAACTCCACCAGGGTCACGGTCAGTTGCGGTGCATTCATGGCATTGTTCGTCGGGGTAAAGCCCAACAGACGCACGGCGGCTTCAGCCTGGGCCTGCAGCTTCGGCAGGATCTGCGCGCCCTGCACAGTGATCGCGCTGGTCTCCGGGTACAGGCCACCACGGGTGCCCAGCGTCGGCGACGGGCGACCGTCCACTACACGCACCACGACGGGCTGGCCATGGCCGACCGGGGCCAACTGGGCGGTCAGCTTGGGTTCCGGGCTCAGTTGTTGCGGGCTGTGGGCGCAGCCAACCAGCGTCAAACTGGTCACAGTGATCAAACCGAACAACAGGCGTTGCAACATGCTCTTCTCTCCAGAATCAGGCACAAACAGGCCCGCAGTATAGCGGTGCGCCACTGCGGGGAACCAGCACCTCACAGTGTTTGATGAAATCTCTGACAAACCCTTGGGAAAGCAGTTCATGTCACATATCTGTCATCGCCCATACACTTGCACGTAACGGCTAGTGGGCTATTTTCACCGTAGCCACCCCACAAGGTACTCCAGCATGCGCCACCTGATCTCTCTGTTCGCGCCACGCCCACTGCATCGCTGCTTCGCCCTGCTCGACCGCAATGGCCACTGCCAGGCCTTCAAACAGTGCAGCCTCCAGCCCATGGGCGATGGCTGGGTTGAAATCGAAGAGATCCGCCTGAACTGGCTGGATCAACCGCTGCCTGCCGGCGCCCGGGTCGTTTCGCAGCAGCTACAACCACGCTCGCGTGCACAGCAAATGATGACGACCTGACCAAACACCTAATAAAAGTCATTAAACACGACCATTTCCCTGCGTTTCTTAGATACAATCTCCCCCCGATTATAAGGACGTCTCCTGATCGGGCCTCGCAGCATCGTCAATGCGCTTGCATTGACACCCCGCACCGCCCACAGAGAGCCGCCCACACAGATCGAGTGAAGCTGGCGCGCTTGCTGTTTTGTTGAGCAAAACCTCCACTTTTCGCGAATCTGCAGAGCTGTCATTACGCTCGGTCACTGAGCTGTTTGCCCGTTTTGCCTGCCCTGTATCCCATGGCGGCAATCCATCCGGGCACGGTGCCAGGCTGGGACAGCCCTTTTTGAGGTTCACGTCTTCAAAAGAGCGTGAAAAAAACGGGTTTTCACAACTTCACAAGAGTGTGGCGAGCAAATGAATAGTTTTGCGTCTGAACATGCACCATTAGCGTCTACAACAGCCCAACGACACAGGACCGAGTATTCCTCGAACACCGGAGCCTGAAGCCTGTCCGCTACGGATTTGGTTGCACAAACGGATGTATCGACCATAAGT
Source organism: Pseudomonas sp. P5_B3 (assembly GCF_056400405.1). NCBI lineage: Bacteria > Pseudomonadati > Pseudomonadota > Gammaproteobacteria > Pseudomonadales > Pseudomonadaceae > Pseudomonas > Pseudomonas sp. P5_B3. Next base: position 30,697 of record NZ_JBFULI010000039.1, read on the forward strand.
CGAATTGCCTCCCGCGCGTCGAAATGAGTTCATATGGCTCATGGGCCCGGCAGGTAGCGTCCGTCGAAGTTGCGATAAATTGCGAAGATTCGGACATGGCGATCCTGCCATGGGTACCTGGGGCAACACTGACACGCCCCGTCACTCCTGGCAGCCATGCCGACAATTTGGTGCTGCAGATTTTGGAGACGCGTTAAATGGCGCATAACGAAGCAGTCGACGTAGTACTGGTTGGGGCCGGCATCATGAGTGCCACCCTTGCAGTACTGCTCAAAGAGCTCGACCCCGCGATCAAGCTGGAAGTCGTCGAGCTGATGGATTCCGGTGCCGCGGAGAGTTCCAACCCGTGGAACAACGCCGGTACCGGTCACGCCGGGCTGTGTGAGCTCAACTACACGCCGCAGGCCGCCGATGGCACCGTCGACATCAAGAAAGCCGTGCACATCAACACCCAGTTCGAGGTGTCGAAGCAGTTCTGGTCGTACCTGACCAAAAAAGGCACGTTCGGCTCGTGCAAATCGTTTATCAGCCCGGTGCCACACCTGAGTTTCGTGCAGGGCGACAGCGGCGTGTCCTTCCTCAAGGAACGCTTCAAGGTGCTGAGCAAGCACCACGCCTTCGCCGACATGGAATACACCGAAGACAAGGCCAAAATGGCCGAGTGGATGCCGCTGATGATGCCTGGCCGCGATCCTGGCGAAACCCTCGCCGCGACCCGCGTGATCAATGGCACCGACGTCAACTTCGGCGCCCTGACCAACCAGTTGCTCAAGCACCTGACCAGCGCACCCGATGCACAGGTCAAGTACTGCAAGCGCGTGACCGGCCTCAAGCGTAGCAACGGTGGCTGGACCGTCAGCATCAAGGACGTCAACAGCGGCAACACCCGTGAAGTCGATGCCAAATTCGTCTTCCTCGGCGCTGGCGGCGCGGCACTGCCGCTGCTGCAAGCCTCTGGTATCGAAGAGAGCAAAGGCTTCGGCGGCTTCCCGATCAGCGGCCAGTGGCTGCGTTGCGACAACCCGGAAGTGGTCAAGCACCACCAGGCCAAGGTCTACAGCCAGGCTGCCGTGGGTTCGCCGCCAATGTCCGTGCCGCACCTGGACACCCGCGTGGTCGAAGGCAAGAAGTCCCTGCTGTTCGGACCATACGCCGGCTTCACCACCAAGTTCCTCAAGCACGGCTCCTTCATGGACCTGCCGATGTCGGTTCGTGCCGGCAACATCGGTCCGATGCTGTCCGTGGCAAAAAACAACATGGACCTGACCAAGTACCTGGTCAGCGAAGTGATGCAGTCGATGGAGCAGCGCCTGGAATCCCTGCGTCGCTTCTACCCGCAAGCGAAAGCCGAAGACTGGCGCCTGGAAGTGGCCGGCCAACGGGTGCAAATCATCAAGAAAGACCCGAAAAAAGGCGGCATCCTGCAATTCGGTACCGAACTGGTCGCGGCCAAGGACGGTTCCCTGGCGGCACTGCTCGGCGCTTCGCCAGGTGCCTCGGTGACCGTTTCGATCATGCTTGAGCTGATCGAAAAATGCTTCCCGGGCAAAGCCAAGGGCGAATGGGCCACCAAACTGGCTGAAATCTTCCCGGCCCGGGAAAAGGTTCTGGAAACCGACGCTGCGCTGTATCGCAAGATCAACACGCAGAACAACGTTGCCCTGGAACTGGTTGAAGCCAGYAGCGAGACCGAAAGCTACGCTTGATTCGGCCTTATGAAAAACGCCCCGTTCTCACTGAGAACGGGGCGTTTTTTTATGCCTTTAAAAGATCGTTAACCGCGAGCTTTTTCAATCAGCTCGATGTAATCCTGCGCATTGCGCTGATCCTTGATCAGGGCAACGAAGTCATTGCCGTGCTCATCCTTGCCATTCAGCTCGTAACCCGCTTCGACGAAGAACGTCAGGAAACGCTCGAAATCGTCAATGCGCAGGCCACGATAGGCCTTGACCAGTTTGTGCAGGGACGGAGAAGTCGCGTCGACCGGTTCGAAATCGAGGAACAACTTGATCTGCTCATCGCCGATCTCGTCACCAATCACTTGTTTTTTATCTTTACGCATTGCCGACTCCAGCTCGCAGACATTACACAGGGCGGGCAGTTTACCCCTGCGCAGGCACAGGGCTCAACGCGGACGAGTGCTGCCGGTGTGCAGATCGGCCCAGACATGACCATTGGCGTAGCTGAGAAACTGACAATACACCGTGTCGTTGCGCAGCAAATCGATCACCACGCGGTATTGAGCGAGCGGGTAATAGAGGGTCAGGGTTTTGCTCTTGTCGTCGTAGACCGGCTTCTTCAGGCTTTTGCTTTCACCATCGAAGTTCACCAGCACCTGGCTGATGGTGGCGCCCTTGTTCAGGGATTTGCCCTTGAGACGAATCATTAAAGGCGACGTGACCGGAATCGGCTGTTGATTGGATTGACGCTGGGCACCGACTACCACCGAATAATCGGTGACTTGCATCAGTTGCTGCTGTTCGGGATCGGCATCGCGCAGCGTGAGATCGTCCGGCGGCAGGAATTGACTGTGCATGGGCGCCGGCGCGGCGGCCAGGGGCAGGCTGAGGGTCAGCAACAGGGCGGCGCAGCTGCGGATCAAATGGCTCATGACAGGTTCCGGAATCGAGGCCGGGCACTTTACCATGGGCTGAAGGAAGTGGTTCAAGTGCACAGAAACCACTGTGGGAGCGAGCTTGCTCCGGGCGGCGTTCCGACGATGACGTCGGCACATCCAGCATTAATGTGTCAGTGACATAGCCATCGCGAGCAAGCTCGCTCCCACAGGGTAGGGATCAATCGAACTGCGCGCGCATCCAGGCCTGATACTCGGCAACGCCGGGCTCGCCTTCGCGCGGCGCCCAATGCGCCAGCTCACCTTCACCGACCGGACGGTAAGGGCCGGCCTTGCATTCGAACATCAGGCTGTCGGCCTCCAGCACCACCAAACCGTGGAACACACCGGTTGGCAGGTCCACACCAACACAATCGCCACCGGCCTGAAGCACGGTCTTGCTCAGCACCGTACCGGTCTCATCGAAGATCAACACGCCCAGCCGGCCCTTGAGGACCAACAGGGTTTCGGCCTTGTTGTCGCCCAAATGCCGGTGAGGCGGGATATACGTGGACGGCTGCAACCCCACCGCCATGCGATGGCATGCGTCTTCCATCTGATGGAAGTTGTGATGCTGACGCCCCCGAGGATTGGCCGCAGCTTTCCCGGCCAGCTCGGCGAACAAGGTCTGATCCAGAAAGCGAGGCGTATCCATGTCTTACATTCCTTTAACGGCGAAAATCCCGTTGGCGTTACGCCAGTAGCCTTTGTAGTCCATACCGTAACCGAAGATGTAGCGATCGATGCACGGCAGACCGACGAAATCGGCCTTGAGGTCCGGACGGGCCTTGCGGTCGTGGTCTTTGTCGATCAGCACGGCGGTGTGCACTTTACGTGCGCCAGCGTGTTTGCAGAAGTCGATGATCGCGCCCAGGGTGTGACCTTCGTCGAGGATGTCGTCGATGATCAGCACATCACGGTCGATGAAGGACACTTCCGGCTTGGCTTTCCAGAACAGGTCACCGCCGCTGGTTTCGTTGCGATAGCGGGTGGCGTGCAGGTAGGACGCTTCCAGCGGGAAGTGCAGGTAGGTGAGCAGCTTGCCGGAGAAAATCAGCCCGCCGTTCATCACGCAGAACACCACCGGGTTGCTGTCGGCCATTTGTTCGTTGATTTGTGCACCGACGCGGGCGATGGCCGCCTCGACTTCAGCTTCGGTGTACAGGCAGTCAGCCTCTCGCATGATTTGACGGATATGCTCGAGATCAGCGGACATGGCGCTCTCCAGGGGGTTTGAGGGGAGGGACGGATTCGGAAAAGCGGGCAAAGGTACGCATCAAGCGAGGCCAGATCAAGCCTTTGTGGACTAACGTACTGTATGTCTATAGGACAACACCCTCGGATAGATTAATCTAGACCGGTTTTTTTGCCCGCCGCCGGAGCCTTTCCCAATGCCCATTCATGAGATCCGCCACCCGCTGATCCGCCATAAACTTGGCCTTATGCGCCGTGCAGACATCAGCACGAAGAATTTCCGTGAGCTCGCTCAGGAAGTCGGCGCCCTGCTGACCTATGAAGCCACCAAAGACCTGCCGCTGGAATCCTACGATATCGAAGGCTGGTGCGGCACCGTATCGGTCGAAAAAATCGCCGGCAAGAAAATCACCGTGGTGCCAATCCTGCGTGCCGGCATCGGCATGCTCGAAGGCGTACTCAGCCTGATCCCGGGCGCCAAAGTCAGCGCCGTCGGCGTGGCCCGTAACGAGGAAACCCTCGAAGCCCACACCTATCTGGAAAAACTGGTACCGGAAATCGACGAACGCCTGGCCATGATCATCGACCCGATGCTCGCCACCGGCGGCTCGATGGTTGCCACCATCGACCTGCTGAAAAAAGCCGGCTGCAAGGACATCCGCGCCATGGTGCTGGTCGCCGCGCCAGAAGGCATCGCCGCCGTAGAGAAAGCTCACCCGGACGTGATCATCTACACCGCTTCCATTGATCAAAAACTGAACGAACACGGCTACATCATCCCAGGGCTTGGCGATGCCGGTGACAAGATCTTCGGCACCAAGCAGAAGGACGCGTGAGCATGCAGCAAGAGTTCAACGATCCGCTCTGGCGCACGGTGCTGTCCGGCGCACAGATGCTGTTCGTGGCCTTCGGCGCCCTGGTGTTGATGCCGCTGATCACCGGCCTTGACCCGAACGTGGCGCTGTTCACGGCCGGCCTGGGGACGATCCTGTTCCAGATCGTCACCGGGCGTCAGGTGCCGGTGTTCCTGGCATCGAGCTTTGCCTTCATCACCCCGATCATTCTCGCCAAGGGCCAATTCGGCCTCGCCGCGACCATGGGCGGTGTGATGGCGGCGGGTTTCGTCTATACCTTCCTCGGCCTCGCGGTGAAGATCAAAGGCACCGGTTTCATCGACCGCCTGCTACCGCCGGTAGTGATCGGACCGGTGATCATCTCGATTGGCCTGGCCATGGCGCCGATTGCCGCCAACATGGCCATGGGCAAGGCCGGCGACGGCAGTGAATTGATTCATTACCAGACGGCGATGATGATCTCGATGCCCGCACTGCTGACTACGCTGATCGTCGCGGTTTTCGGCAAGGGCATCTTCCGCCTGGTGCCGATCATCTCTGGCGTGCTGGTCGGTTTTGCCATGGCGTTCTATTTCGGCGTGGTCGATACCGCGAAGATTGCAGCGGCACCATGGTTCGCCATCCCGAACTTCACCGCGCCGGAATTCAACTGGCAGGCGATTCTGTTCATCGTTCCGGTGGCCCTCGCCCCGGCCATCGAACACATCGGCGGCGTGATTGCCGTGGGCAGCGTGACCGGTCGCGATTACCTGAAGAAGCCTGGCCTGCACCGTACCCTGCTCGGCGACGGCATTGCCACCACGGCGGCAGGTCTGTTCGGCGGCCCGCCCAACACCACCTACGCCGAAGTGACCGGCGCAGTCATGCTGACCAAGAACTACAACCCGAAAATCATGACCTGGGCGGCGATCTTCGCCATCAGCCTGGCGTTCATCGGCAAGTTCGGTGCACTGTTGCAAAGCATTCCGGTACCGGTGATGGGCGGGATTCTCTGCCTGTTGTTCGGTTCGATTGCGGCGGTGGGGATGAACACACTGATCCGCCACAAGATCGATCTGGCCGAGGCGCGCAATCTGGTGATTGTTTCGGTGACCCTGGTGTTCGGGATCGGCGGCGTGCTGATCGGCACCGGCACCGGGCCGGACGATTTCGGCCTCAAGGGCATCGCGCTGTGCGCAGTGGTGGCGATTGGCTTGAACCTGATCCTGCCGGGAAATGACAGCTGGAAGCACAAGAAAGCGCATGAGCCGCTGCTGTAATGCTTCAAGAGCTTTGTTGTTAATGAAATAGCTTTCGCGAGCAGGCTCGCTCCCACAGGAGATTTGTGAACAACACAAATCAAAATGTGGGAGCGAGCCTGCTCGCGATGCTTTAAAGCGCCAACGGTGCCCTTTCGCACAACGCACTCAACGCCCGCGCCCAGTGCGGATCATCGTTTAGGCACGGCACCAGCACCAACTCCTCTCCCCCTGCAGCGCGGAATTGCTCCTTGCCGCGATCACCAATCTCCTCCAGTGTCTCGATGCAATCGGCAACGAACGCCGGGCACATCACCAGAATCTTTTTCACGCCGCTTTTGGCCAACTCATCGAGACGCGCTTCGGTGTAGGGTTCGATCCATTTGGCCCGCCCCAGACGCGACTGGAACGACACCGACCACTTGCCCTCCGGCAGCCCCAAACGCTTGGCGACCTCTGCCGCCGTGCGCAGGCATTGGCCGCGATAACAGGTGGCGACCACCTCCGGCGGCGCCCCGGCGCAGCAATCACCGCCACCCTCGAAGCTGTGACCGGGGTTGAGCTTCTTCAGATGCCGTTCCGGCAAGCCGTGAAAGCTCATCAGCAAATGATCGAAATCCTGCTCCAGGTAGGACCTGGTCGTGGCCACCAGCGCATCGAGGTATTCCGGTTGGTCGTAGAACGGTTGCAGCACCGACAGCTGTACGTCGAGGTTTTTCTCGCACACCACGCGTTTGGCTTCCGCGATGACCGTGGTGGTGGTGCTGTCAGCGAACTGTGGATATAGCGGCGCCAGCGTGATTCGCTTGTGCCCCGCGGCAACCATGCGAACCAGTGTCGATTCGATCGAAGGCTCGCCGTAACGCATGGCCAGTTCGACCGGGCCGTGGTGCCACTGGTCAGTCATGGCTTGTTGCAGACGACGACTGAGTACCACCAGCGGCGAGCCCTCGTCCCACCAGATCGAGGCATAAGCATGAGCCGACTGCTCGGGACGCTTGATCAGGATCAGCGATACCAGCAAGCGTCGAACCGGCCATGGCAGGTCGATCACGTACGGGTCCATCAGAAATTGATTGAGGTAGCTGCGCACATCCGCCACCGAGGTGGAGGCAGGTGAACCCAGGTTGACCAGAAGCAACGCGTGATCGGTCATGCAACGTCCTATTTCAAAGGCGACCGGACAGATCGTCCAGAGCCGCGCGCAATTCCGTGAACTGAAAAGTGAAACCAGCCTGTAACAATCGCACCGGGGTGGCGCGCTGGCCGCCCAGCAACAGCAAGGACAACTCGCCCAACCCAACCCTCAATGCGAAGGCCGGCATCGGCATGAACGCCGGGCGATGCAGCACGTCGCCCAACGCCTTGGCAAACTCGCGGTTGCGCACCGGTTTGGGCGCGCACGCATTATAGGGACCGCTGGCCTCGTTGCGATGCAGAAGAAAATCAATGAGGGCGATTTGATCGTCGATATGAATCCACGGCATCCACTGCCGGCCGTTGCCGATCGGCCCTCCCAGACCCAGTTTGAACGGCAGTAACAGCCGCGACAAAAAGCCGCCCTCCGCCGACAGCACCAACCCGGTACGGATGTGAATGACGCGAATGCCCATCGCTTCGGCCCGCTGTGCAGTCTCCTCCCAGGCGATGCATAACTGGCTGGCGAAGTCTTCACTGACCGGCCCCGAATCCTCGGTCAGTTCACGCTCGCCGCCGTCGCCATACCAGCCGACAGCCGAACCGGAAATCAAGACCCGGGGTTTATGCTCGCGACTTTCGAGCCACGCCAGCAAGGTTTCGGTGAGGGTGATGCGGCTGCTCCACAACAAGGCTTTACGCTTGTGCGTCCAGAGTCGGTCGGCAATCGGCGCTCCGGCCAGATTGACGATCGCATCCACCGGCTCCTGCCCCAGATCCCCCAACCGGGCAATTCCACGCACTTGGGCACCACATATTTTCGCGACTTTTCCAGGCTGACGACTCCAGACTGTCAGGCGATATCCCTGAGCCGACCAGTGCCGGCAAAGTTGACGTCCTATCAAACCAGTACCGCCGGTCAGCAATATGTGCATGACTTCTTCCTCGCGTGGCGTTTTACCCTGTCCATTAGTCTATTTTTATAAGCAGGGATCTTTGGTATCGAGCAGGCTCTATGTTTAACAATAGGCCAAGCTGTCAGAACAAGAACGCTAAAAGTTATACCAATAAACAATATTGTACAGGTTTGAACCCCGGCGTAGTCTGTACAGAAAGGTAAACGAGGCCCCTATGACTGTACCTATCGCAATCATTGGCACCGGCATCGCCGGACTCTCCGCCGCCCAGGCTCTGACTGACCTCGGGCATGTGGTTCAATTATTCGATAAAAGCCGCGGCAGTGGCGGGCGCATGTCGAGCAAGCGCAGCGATGCGGGAGCGCTGGACATGGGCGCGCAGTATTTCACCGCCCGTGACCGGCGCTTTGTCACCGAAGTCCAGCGCTGGCAAGCCAAGGGTTGGGTCGCTGAATGGACGCCGCAGCTGTACACCTATCATGGCGGCCAGCTTAACCTGTCGCCGGACGAGCAGACCCGCTGGGTCGGCACGCCGCATATGAGTGCCATCACCCGCGCCCTGCTCGGTGACCTTGAAGTGCATTTCGCCTGCCGTATCACCGAGGTCTATCGCGGTGAAGAGCACTGGCACCTACAGGACGCCGAGGGTTTCACCCACGGACCGTTCAGCCACGTGGTCATCGCCACGCCGGCCCCACAGGCCACGGCTCTGCTGGCAACAACGCCGAAACTCGCGGGTGCCGCCGCCGGGGTGAAAATGGACCCGACCTGGGCCATCGCCCTGGCCTTCGAAACGCCGCTGGAAACGCCCATGGAAGGCTGCTTCGTCCAGGACAGCCCACTCGACTGGCTGGCCCGCAACCGCAGCAAACCCGGACGCGACAACACCCTCGACACCTGGGTGCTGCACGCCACCAGCGCCTGGAGTCGCCAGCACATTGATCTGTCCAAGGAAGCCGTGATCGAACAACTGCATGGCGCCTTCGCCGAACTGCTGCACGATTCCATGCCCGCACCGACCTTCAGCCTCGCCCACCGCTGGCTTTACGCCCGCCCCGCCAGCAGTCACGAATGGGGCACCCTGGCCGATGCCGACCTGGGGCTGTACGCCTGTGGCGACTGGTGCCTTTCCGGACGCGTCGAAGGGGCCTGGCTCAGCGGTCAGGAAGCCGCCCGCCGCTTGCATGAACACCTGCAGTAAAGAGCATCAATCCGAGCAAATCGCTGCTGTCGCCTTGGCAGCAGTCGTCAGAAAACCTGTACATAAAATTTGACTTGTACAACTTCGAATCTATGATGAAGTTATCTTGTACAGACTCGAATGTTTGTACAGGTTCAGATTCGAGGTGCTCCGATGCCCCACGCCCCCGCCAAACCGAAAATCGCCATCAGCGCCTGCCTGCTGCACCCGGACTTGCCGGTGGAGGAAGACGGCCGGCTCAACGATCCGGCGCTGCGGGAAAACTTCCTCACCCGCATGTTCGCCTATGGCGCCTGGCAGCAGTTGTGCCAGGAAGGCTTGACCCGTCGCGGTCTCACGGACTTTCACTCGCGCTACAAGTACCTGCTGATGGCCCACAACCCGGTGCAATACAAAACCCTGGGCCGCCTACTGGGCAACATGAGCCATACCGATCCGCAGGAACTCGGCCCACGCTATTTCAGCGAACTGATGGTTGCGCTGAAAAAATGCGCCACCCGCCGCACTCACACCAACGTCCTGCAACACCTCAGTGGCTACCTGAAACAGGCCATCAGCGGCGAAGACAAGCAGGAAGTGCAGCACGTGATCAACCAGTACCGCCTGGGCATCGTGCCGCTGGTGGTGCCGCTGACGCTGCTCAAACATCACTTTCGCCAACACCCCGATCCGTACATCGCACAGCAGGTTTACCTGCAACCGCACCCGGAAAACCTCAGCCTGCGAAACGCCATCTGATGAAAAAAGCACTCGACACCAGCGCCCGCGAAGACCTCGGCGATGACTTTCAAAAGGCACTGGACGAAGGCTGGCTGCCGATCCGTGAAGTGGCGCGGCAAACCGGGGTCAATGCCGTGACCTTGCGCGCCTGGGAACGGCGCTACGGTCTGATCGTGCCGCTGCGCACGCCCAAGGGCCATCGGTTGTTCTCGGCCGACCACGTACAACGCATCCAGACCATCCTCACCTGGCTCAACCGTGGCGTTGCCGTCAGCCAGGTCAAGCCATTGCTCGACACACCGCAAGCCTTCAGTGTTTCCGTCGATAACGATTGGTACGCGTTGCTGCAAACGTTGCTGCAGGCGGTCAGCCGATTGCAGGAACGTACCCTGGATGACAGCGTCAATCAGGCGATGGCGCTGTATCCGCCGCGAACCCTGTGCGAGCAATTGCTGATGCCCTTGCTGGCTGCTCTGGAGCAACACTGGCAAGGCCAGTTCGGGGCGCAGATGGAGCGGGGCTTTTTTTGTGCCTGGCTGCGCAGCAAGTTCGGTGCGCGCATCTACCACAACAATCGTCAGTTGCGCACTGCGCCGCTACTGCTGGTCAACCACTCGGACCTGCCCATGGAGCCACACCTTTGGCTAACGGCCTGGCTGATCAGCAGCGCGGATTGCCCGGTGGAGGTCTTCGACTGGCCGCTGCCTGTCGGCGAACTGACATTGGCGGTCGAACTTCTGCAACCCCGTGGGGTTCTGCTGTACTCAAGCAAAGCCCTGAATCTGGCGCAGCTGCCGAAACTTTTCAAAGGCATCAGTTGCCCAAAAATGATTGCCGGACCAACGGTATGCATCCACCACACCGAGTTGTCCGCAAGTACTGCCGAGATCGCTGACTTGTACCTGGCCGAAGACCCGCTGTCGGCACATCAGGCACTCGTTCAGCGCGGGCTGATTTAAATGGATCGAGTGGACACCCACATGCAATTGATCTGGCTGCGCAGCGACTTGCGCCTGCATGACAACACCGCCCTCTCGGCTGCCGCGGCTAGCGGCCCGTGCGTGGCGGTGTTTCTGCTGAGCCCGGAACAATGGCTGGAGCACGACGATGCGCCCTGCAAAGTGGACTTCTGGCTGCGTAACCTGCGCGAGTTGAGCCGCGAACTGGGTCAACTGAACATTCCCCTGCTGGTCCGCCGGGCACCTCGCTGGGATGACACCCCCAGCGTATTGCTGAACCTGTGCCGACAGTTGCAGATCGACGCTGTGTACCTCAACGAAGAGTACGGCATCCACGAATCCCGTCGCGATGCAGCCGTCACCCAGACGCTAAAGGCCGAAGGCATCGAAGTTCATCGCTACCTCGATCAATTGCTGTTCAAGCCAGGGAGCGTACTGACCCGGACCGGCACTTACTTTCAGGTCTTCAGCCAGTTCCGCAAAGTCTGCTACGAACGACTGCACCACTCACTGCCCAGCCTGGTCCGCGCACCGCACAAACAAGCGCCGCTGAACATTGCCAGCGATGCGGTCCCCGTGAGTGTCGACGGCTTCGCAACGCCCGATGAGAACCTGCGCAACCTGTGGCCGGCGGGCGAAACCGAAGCCCGGCATCGCCTCGACAGCTTTAGCGATATGCAGATCGAGCACTATCAAAGCGAACGGGATTTCCCGGCGAAGCCCGGTACCAGTCAGCTCTCGGCCTATCTCGCCGCCGGGGTGATCTCTCCTCGCCAATGCCTGCACGCCGCCTTGAACAGCAATCAGGGTGAGTTCGAAAGCGGCAAGACCGGCGCCGTCACCTGGATCAACGAACTGCTGTGGCGCGAGTTCTACAAACACATCCTGGTGGGCTACCCACGGGTTGGCCGACACCGCGCGTTTCGTCCGGAAACCGAAGCGCTGGCCTGGCGCAACGCCCCTGAAGAACTCGCCGCCTGGCAACAGGCGCGAACCGGCTTGCCGATCATCGACGCCGCCATGCGCCAATTGCTGTCTACCGGCTGGATGCACAACCGCCTGCGCATGGTGGTGGCGATGTTTTTGACCAAAAACCTGCTGATCGACTGGCGTGAAGGCGAACGCTTTTTCATGCGTCACCTGATTGATGGCGACCTGGCGGCGAACAATGGCGGCTGGCAGTGGAGTTCCTCCACCGGCACCGACTCGGCGCCCTACTTCCGGATTTTCAACCCGCTGAGCCAGTCGGAAAAATTCGACCCCGAGGGCGTGTTCATCAAGCAATGGCTGCCGCAACTGGCCGGGTTGAATAAAAAAGACGTGCACAACCCTTCCAATCTCGGCGGTCTTTTCGGTGTTGTGGATTACCCCTCACCAATCGTCGACTTGAGTACTTCCCGTGCGCGCGCGTTGACGGCGTTCAAAAACCTGCCCTCGCGGCAATACGCCGCCGCTGGGTCATGAATTACCGCCACCGGGATCACTTCGATGCCGGGGCTTTGCATTATGAACACTTACCCGTATTGGGCCGGGCAATTACCCAACTGAAAAGGAGATTGGGATGAGTCGGACACTCGCACGACGATACTGGCTGACGGGTGCCAGCAGCGGCATCGGTGCCGCCCTGGCCGAAGAAATCCTGAAAACCGGTGCGTACCTGGCCGTGAGTTCTCGCACGCTGGGACCGCTCAAAGTCTTGTCGCTACGTTATCCGGGACAGGTGCTGGTGGTCGCCGGAGACCTGACCAACAGCCAGACCGTCCGCGAGATCGGCGAGCGGATTGCCGAGGACTGGGGCTCGCTGGACACCGTGATACTCAACGCCGGCACCTGCGAGTACGTGGATGCCAAGCAGTTCGATGCGTCGATTGTCGAGCACGTGGTGCGTACCAACCTGTTGGCCAGCAGTTATTGCATCGACGCCGCCCTGCCTTTGCTGCGGGCCGGCACCGCACCGCATATAGTCGCCATGGCCAGTACGGTGACTTACCTGCCGCTGCCCAAGGCAGAAGCCTATGGCACCTCAAAGGTCGGGCTGCGTTACCTGTTAGAATCCCTGCGCATCGACCTGGCCCCCGAAGGCATAGAACTCACGGTGATCAACCCTGGGTTTGTCGGAACGCCGCTGAAGGAGGAAAACGAGTTTTCCATGCCCTTGAGCTGGCCGGTGGAGAAAGCCGCACGGCACATCTTCGAAAAATTCAAGGACCGTCCGCTGGAGATCGCTTTCCCGGCAGCGTTCATGGCCGCCCTCTGGCCGCTCTCCAGACGGCCGGACCAAGTGAAACTCGAGATCGGCAAACCCATGGTGCGCAGCCAGCCACCGAGCAAGGATCAACCGTGAAAAGCGCCATCATCGGCAGCGGTATCGCGGACGTTCCGATACTTGAGCGTCCGTCCGACCTTTCACACAGCACCCGGCGACTGCCTTACACTGCGCGCCATGATAACCATCCCCCATACGCAAATCGCGGAACCCGCAGTCACCTGCTCGACCTGCGCAGCCTGCTGCTGCCAGCTCGAAGTCATGCTGATCACCGATACGGGTGTGCCTGAACGGTTCATCGATACCGATGATTGGGGCGGGGAAGTCATGCTGCGCCTGGACGACGGCTGGTGTGCCGCACTGGATCGCAACACGATGATGTGCACCATCTACGAAAAACGCCCGCTGATCTGCCGGGAGTTCGAGATGGGTGCGCCGGAGTGCATCGACGAACGCCAGGGGATTTCGACGGCGTATCGCTGAACTGAAAAACAACACAGCTACTGTAGGAGCGAGCCTGCTCGCGATTGCGGATTATCAGCCAACCAAGCTGGCAACTGACACACCGTCATCGCGAGCAGGCTCGCTCCTACAGGGGGATGCAATTACAACGGCAACGTGTAATGCAGCGAATAGCTTTCCACACCGTCGTTGGAACTGGCGAGCCCGGCGTTGGAATAGTGCGTCGCGCGGATCCCGACTTCGTGGCCGCCATTGAAGCGCAGGCCAAAACCGAACCGGTCTTCAAACTGGAAAGCACTGCCGATGTTGTTGTCTTCGAGTCGGGTATTGGAGAACACCGCTACGCCAATGCCCGCTTCAACGTACGGTTTGACGTTCTGGCCGGAAAATTCGTAAACGAATACCGGGGAGAACGACAGGCTGTTGGTGCTGGAGGTCTTGTCGCCTTCCCAGTAGGTGTAGGCGCCGCTCCAGTAACCGGTCACGCGACCGACGTCACTCTGCCACCAACTCTGGTCCCAATCGAACTGCATGCCCAGTCGATACGTCATGGTCGAATCGCTGGTCTCACCAACCGCGAACTCCACACCTGCCGCCTGAGCGGTAAAAGTGTGCCCCATTAGTGCGGCCGCAATCGCGGCCAAGCAGAATAGTCGCTTCATTAGAAACTTCCTTTTCCGAACAATTTCGTATGGTTTTTTTGTTGCTCGCCCTGAAAAGCTATGGAAATCGGCGATTTATCAGAAGCTCACCCCAATTTTTCGTTTGATTCCCCGGGACTTTCTTACCTGTTGAAGCTTCGCACAATGCCAGCCGTATTCCACAGTATCGGCAAGATATTTCTGAAATGAAGCGGATCGGCACTGGTCCAGAACTGCGCCTCACGGGCTGGCCCATCGGCGAGCAGCTCGCCTTCGGCCAGCAGCCGCTGAAGCTGGCGCGCGACGGCGGCGCCGGTGTCGATGAGGCTGATGTCCTCGGGAATCATTTGCCGAAGCATCGGTTTGAGAAAGGGATAATGGGTGCAGCCGAGAATCAGGGTGTCCGCGCCGGCGGCCAGCAGTGGTTCGACATACCCGGCCAGCAGCTGACGCAGCTCGGGGCTACGCAGATCACCATTTTCAATCAGCTCCACCAGCCCGGGACACGGCTGGGTGATCACTTTCACGTCCGTGGCGAAGCGGTCGAGCAATGCGGCGAACTTGGCGCTCTGCAAGGTACCGGTGGTGGCCAGCACCCCCACCACGCCAGAGCGGGTTGCGGCGGCGGCGGGTTTGACTGCCGGCTCCATGCCGACAATGGGCCATTCGGGATAGTCGCGACGCAAATCGGCGACACCGGCCACCGTCGCCGTGTTGCAGGCCAGCACCAGGGCCTTGGCACCCTGCTGCTGAAAGAAGTCGGCCATCACGCTGCAACGCTGCCGGATAAATTCCGGGGTTTTCTCGCCGTAGGGAATATTCCCGCAGTCAGCGACGTACATCAGCGTCTCATTGGGCAACAAACGCTGGATCTCGGCCAGTACCGAGAGCCCGCCGACACCGGAGTCGAACACGCCAATCGGCGCTTCACGCATGTTTCGACCCACAGACGCTGCAGCCCGGATCGCGCTTGACCCGCAGCTCGCGAAAACGCGTGCCCAAGGCGTCGATCAACAGCAGGCGCCCCACCAGTGGCTCACCGAATCCGGCCAGTAACTTCAGTGCTTCGAGCGCTTGCAGACTGCCGACCAGCCCCACCAACGGCCCGACCACGCCGGCCTCGCTGCACGTCAGTTCGGCTTCGCTGCCGTGCCCGTATAAACAGTGGTAGCACGGACTCTCCGGCCGGCGTGGATCGAACACCGACAATTGCCCTTCGAGGCGAATCGCCGCGCCGCTGACCAGCGGTTTGCCGGCCGCCACGCACGCGGCATTGACCGCTTCACGGGTGGAAAAATTGTCAGAGCAATCGAGGACCAGATCCACGCCTGCCACCACGGCGGCCAGGGAATCTTCATCCAGTGCCACACGATGGGCGATCAGTTGAATTTCAGGATTGATCGCGCTCAGGCGCTTGAGCGCCGAATCGACCTTGGTCATGCCGACGCTGTCGGTGTCGTGAATGATCTGGCGTTGCAGGTTGGTCAGGTCGACTGTATCGAAGTCCGCCAAGTGCAACTCACCCACACCTGCCGCCGCGAGGTACAACGCCACTGGCGCGCCAAGGCCGCCAAGACCGACGATCAATACGCGGCTCTCCTTGAGCCGCAACTGGCCGTCGATATCGATGTGTTGCAGCAGAATCTGCCGGCTGTAACGCAGCAATTCCTGATCATTCAGCACGGCAGGCGCCCCAGACTGATGCGTTGGTGACCGCCCAGATCGGTGCGGCTGTGGACTTCTTCAAACCCGCGGGTCAGCAGCAAATCGCGGACCGCCTCGGCCTGATCATAGCCATGCTCGAGCATCAGCCAGCCGCCAGCATCGAGATGGTCCGGTGCCTGGGCGACGATCAGACGCAGATCGTCGAGCCCGTCGACACCGGCCACCAGGGCGCTGGCCGGTTCGAAGCGCACATCGCCCTCGACCAGATGTGGATCGGTCGCTGCGATGTAGGGCGGATTGCTGATGATCAGTTGAAAACGCTGACCTTCCAGGGCGCTGAACCAATGGCTGCTCAGTACCTTGGCGTTATTCAGATGCAGACGCTGGCGATTGCGTTCGGCCAGGGCCACGGCTTCCAGAATCCGATCCACGGCAGTGACGCTCCAGGCCGGACATTCGCTGGCCAGGGCCAGGGCAATCGCGCCGCTGCCGGTGCCAAGGTCAAGTACTTTGGCCTGTGTGGCCGGCAACAGTTCCAGCGCGGCTTCCACCAGCAATTCGGTATCCGGGCGCGGGATCAGCGTGTGCGGCGCCACTTCCAGATCCAGTTTCCAGAAACCCTGCTGGCCGAGGATATAGGCCACTGGCTCCCCGCTGCGGCGGCGTTGCAAATATTCGGCGAACGTCAGCGCCGCTTCGCTCGGCACGATGCGCTCCGGCCAGGTGTGCAGGAAACTGCGGGACTTGCCCAACGCCGCCGCCAGCAGCAATTCGGCATCCAGACGCGCCGTGGGCGAGTCGGGTAAGTCGGCGGCGCGCAACAAACTGGCAATGATCGTCATTTACTCACCTATCGCTGCCAGTTGATCGGCCTGGTACTCGGCCAGCAACGGCTCGATCACCGCCTCGACACCGCCGGCGAGGATCTCGTCGAGGGAATACAAGGTCAGGTTGACCCGGTGGTCGGTGACCCGGCCCTGGGCAAAATTGTAGGTGCGGATGCGCTCGGAGCGATCACCGGAACCAACCAGCAACTTACGCTCACTGGCAATGGCGTTGGCCGCAGCGGAGGTCTGTTGATCGTTCAGCTTGGCCGACAACCAGGACATCGCCCGGGCGCGGTTCTTGTGCTGCGAACGTTCTTCCTGGCACTCGACCACGATGCCGGACGGCAAGTGCGTGATGCGGATCGCCGAGTCGGTCTTGTTGACGTGCTGGCCACCGGCGCCGGAGGAGCGATAGGTATCGACGCGCAGGTCGGCCGGGTTGATCTCGATCGCTTCTTGCTCGTCCGGTTCGGGCAATACTGCCACGGTGCAGGCCGACGTGTGGATGCGGCCTTGGGATTCGGTCGCCGGAACCCGCTGCACGCGGTGCGCACCGGACTCGAATTTGAGCTTGCCGTAGACGTTGTCGCCCTCGACCCGGGCAATCACCTCTTTATAGCCGCCGTGTTCACCCTCGTTTTCCGAGAGGATCTCCACCCGCCAGCCACGGCGCTCGGCGTAACGCGAATACATGCGGAACAGGTCGCCGGAGAAAATCGCCGCCTCGTCGCCGCCGGTGCCGGCACGGATTTCGAGGAACACGTTGCGCCCGTCGTTCGGGTCCTTGGGCAGCAGCATGCGCTGCAAGTCGGCTTCGAGCGTGACCAGGCGTTCCTTGGCCTCGCGGACTTCTTCCACGGCCATTTCACGCATGTCCGGGTCGCTGTCCTTGAGCAGTGCCTGGGCACCTTCGAGGTCATCCTGCACTTTCAGCAATTCTTTATAGACGCCCACGATCGGTTCGACTTCCGCGTACTCCTTGGAATAGGTGCGGAACTTGTTCTGATCGGAAATGACCTCGCCATCGCCCAGCAGGGCGGTCAATTCCTCGAAACGGTCCTGGAGGATATCCAGCTTATTGAGCAGTGACGCTTTCATTGCGGTTTTTTATCCGAAAAGCTATCCGATGAGCCCTCACCGAGGGCAAAGAGTTCCTGGGCCATCGCCAGCGCATCGAGGCGACCTTCGGCAGAGAGCTTTTTCAACTGCACGCTCGGTGCGTGCAACAGTTTGTTGGTCAGCCCGCGGGCCAGTTGCACCAGCACCTCTTCGGCGCTGGTGCCGTTGGCCAGCATGCGCTGGGCCTTTTGCAATTCTTCGTCGCGCAGGCGTTCGCTCTGTTGACGATAGGCCTTGAGCACGTCCACCGCTGCCAATTCACGCAGGCGGACCATGAAGTCTTCGGCGCCGACCGAGACCATCTCTTCGGCAGCCTGGGCTGCGCCCTGGCGGCTCTTGAGGTTCTCGGCGACCACTTCGTGGAGATCGTCGACGCTGTAGAGGTAAACGTCGTCCAGTTCGCCGACTTCTGGTTCGATGTCGCGCGGAACGGCGATATCGACCATGAAGATCGGTT
The DNA here is from genome assembly GCF_056400405.1 of Pseudomonas sp. P5_B3. Classification (NCBI taxonomy): domain Bacteria; kingdom Pseudomonadati; phylum Pseudomonadota; class Gammaproteobacteria; order Pseudomonadales; family Pseudomonadaceae; genus Pseudomonas; species Pseudomonas sp. P5_B3. The sequence continues at coordinate 48,968 of NZ_JBFULI010000039.1, forward strand.
TGTGCTTGCGCAGTTTCAAGGCGCTTTCCACTGCACCCTTGCCCAGAATCGGCAATTGGCTGGCAGTGGAACTGATGACGATATCGCTGCGCACCAGCTCCGCCGGAATATCCGACAGCAACACCGCATGAGCACCGAACTGTTCGGCCAGAATGCTGGCGCGCTCCAGGGTACGGTTGGCCACCACGATACGCTTTACGCCCAGTTCATGCAGATGGCGGGCGACCAGGGTGATGGTCTCTCCGGCGCCGATCAGCAAGGCCTGGCTGCGTTGCAGGTCGCTGAAAATCTGCTTGGCCAGGCTCACCGCGGCAAACGCCACCGACACCGGGTTCTCGCCGATGGCTGTGTCGGTGCGCACCTGTTTGGCCGCATTGAACGTGGCCTGGAACAACCTCCCGAGCAACGGCCCGATGGTGCCGGCCTCGCGGGCCACGGCATAGGCCGACTTCATCTGGCCGAGAATCTGCGGTTCGCCCAACACCAGTGAGTCGAGCCCGGAAGCCACCCGCATCATGTGACGAACTGCCGCATCATCTTCATGCACATAGGCGCTTTCGCGCAGCTCGTCGTAGCTCAAATGATGATATTCGGCCAGCCAGCGCAGCACGATGTCCGCCGACAGGTGATCCTGTTCTATATAGAGTTCACTGCGATTGCAGGTGGAGAGGATCGCAGCTTCGCGGCTGTCGGTGAGTCGGCAGAGCTGCTGCAAGGCCTCAACCAGCTGCTCAGGGGTAAAAGCCACGCGCTCGCGGACGTCTACTGAAGCAGTCTTGTGGTTAATACCGAGTGCAAGGAAGGCCATTCAAAGTCGCTGATGGTGACGTGAAGCCGGTAATTGTCCTACTTCAACGGAATCAGAACAACCACTCGATATCTATCGCTTCGGTAGATGGTATCCACGTTGCGAGCGGTTCTCGTTTACAGGGCAGCCAGGCGTTGTCGGATCCGCTGTGCGGGTAAATTGGCGGGCCGGTTATGTTTGGCCGAAAGCTTGTGTCATGATGATCCGACCGCAGGTTAGTCGTCCTCTTCCTATATGAATAGATCTTCCGCGTTGCTCCTCGCTTTTGTCTTCCTCAGCGGCTGCCAGGCCTTGGCACCCGTTTCACCGGACGCTACGTCGCCGGTTGAAGACAGCACCCCGACCCCTGAAAAGCCCAAGGTCTACAGCTCATTCAGCGAGGAAACCATCTTCAGCCTGTTGAGCGCCGAACTGGCTGGCCAGCGCAATCGTTTCGACATTGCCCTGGACAACTATGTGACCCAGGCCATCAACACCCAGGATCCGGGTATTTCCGAGCGGGCATTCCGTATCGCCGAATATCTGGGCGCCGATCAGGCAGCCCTGGACACCGCGCTGATCTGGGCCAAAAACGCCCCCAACGACCTCGAAGCGCAACGCGCCGCCGCCGTGCAGCTGGCACGCGCCGGGCGTTATGACGACTCCATGGTCTATATGGAGAAAGTCCTGCAAGGCAAGGGCGACACGCATTTCGACTTCCTTGCGCTGTCCGCGGCCGACACCGACCAGGACACCCGCAACGGATTGATGAAAAGCTTCGACCGTTTGTTGCAGCGTCATCCGGACAACAGCCAGCTGATTTTCGGCAAGGCGCTGCTGATGCAACAGGATGGCGATACCAAAGGCGCGCTGAAGCTGCTGGAAAACCATCCGCCGGACGACGGCGAAATTGCCCCGATTCTGCTGCGTGCACGCCTGCTGCAAACCCTGAATCGCGGTGACGAGGCCTTGCCGCTGCTGCAAAAAAGCATCAAGAAATACCCGGACGACAAGCGTCTGCGCCTGACTTATGCGCGGATGCTGGTTGAACAGAACCGTATGGACGACGCCAAGGCCGAGTTCTCGAGCCTGGTTCAGCAATACCCGGAGGACGACGAACTGCGTTACTCCCTGGCACTGGTCTGCCTGGAAGCCAAGGCCTGGAACGAGGCCAAGGGTTACCTGGAAGACCTGATCGCCCGGGAAAGCCACGTCGACTCGGCGCACCTGAACCTCGGCCGCATCGCCGAAGAACAAAACGACCCGCAAGGCGCCCTGATCGAATACGCCAAGGTTGGCCCGGGCAGCGACTTCCTACCGGCGCAATTGCGTCAGGCCGACATCCTGATGAACAACGGCAGGACCGCCGAAGCACAAAGAAAGCTGGCCGCAGAGCGCGATGAGCAGCCGGATTATGCGATCCAGCTGTATCTGATCGAAGCCGAAACCCTGTCCGCCAACAATCAGGGCGACAAGGCCTGGAAAATTCTGCAACAAGCCTTGCAGCAATACCCGGACGACTTGAATCTGCTCTACACCCGAGCCATGCAGGCGGAAAAACGCAATGACCTGGCGCAGATGGAAAAAGACCTGCGCACGATCATCAAGCGCGACCCGGACAATGCCATGGCGTTGAACGCACTCGGCTACACCCTGTCTGACCGCACCACACGCTACGCCGAAGCCAAGGCCCTGATCGAACAGGCGCACCAGATCAGTCCGGAAGACCCGGCGGTACTCGACAGCCTTGGCTGGGTGAATTACCGCATGGGCAATCTGGACGAAGCCGAGCGCCTGTTGCGTCAAGCCCTGGATCGTTTCCCCGATCAGGAAGTCGCCGCTCACCTGGGCGAAGTCCTGTGGGCCAACGGCAAACAGCGCGAAGCCAAACAGGTCTGGAGCAAGTTCCTCAAGGAACAACCCGACAGCCCGGCCCTGCGCGGCACCATCAAACGCCTGACCGGATCAGAGACTCTTTAAGATTATGTTTTTGCGCCATTTCATCGCTTTCAGTTTTATCACCCTGCTCGCCGGTTGCGCGGGCCTGGGTCCCCGCGAATCAGTCGAGGGTCACGGCAACCCCGCCCAATGGCGAGAGCACAAACAGCAACTTGCGAGCCTCGATGGCTGGCAGATCGACGGCAAGATCGGCATTCGCGCACCGAAAGACTCAGGCAGCGGCACGCTGTTCTGGTTGCAGCGTCAGGATTACTACGACATTCGCCTGTCCGGACCACTGGGCCGTGGCGCAGCTCGCCTGACCGGACGTCCGGGCAAGGTGTCGCTGGAAGTCGCCAACCAGGGACGCTACGACGCACCGAATCCGGAAGTGCTGCTCGAAGAACAGTTGGGCTGGAAATTGCCGGTGTCCAACCTGGCCTGGTGGGTGCGCGGGCTCCCGGCTCCGGACAGCAAAAGCCGTCTGACGCTGGATGGCGACAGTCGTTTGGCCACTCTCGAACAGGACGGTTGGCAGGTCGAATACACCGAATACACCCAACTGAACGGTTACTGGCTGCCCGAACGGATCAAACTGCATGGCACCGACCTGGATGTCACGCTGGTGATCAAGGCTTGGCAACCGCGCAAATTGGGGCAGTGAAATGCCAGACAATCGCCTGACACTGCCTTCGCCAGCCAAACTCAATTTGATGCTGCACATCCTGGGGCGCCGCGAAGACGGCTACCACGAACTGCAAACGATGTTTCAGTTTCTCGATTATGGTGACGAGATCACCTATGCCCTGCGCGATGACGGTGTCATTCAATTGCACACCGAATTCCCGGGCGTTCCCCACGACAGCAACCTGATCGTCAAGGCCGCCAGAAAACTTCAGGAGCAATCCGCTTGCTCGCTGGGCGTCGACATCTGGATCGAGAAAATCCTGCCCATGGGCGGTGGTATCGGTGGCGGCAGCTCGAATGCCGCAACGACTTTGCTCGGCCTCAATCACCTGTGGCAATTAGGCTGGGATGAAGATCGCCTGGCTGGCCTGGGGTTGACGCTGGGCGCCGACGTCCCGGTTTTCGTACGTGGCCACGCGGCTTTCGCCGAGGGCGTGGGGGAGAAACTGACCCCTGTCGACCCGGAAGAACCGTGGTATCTGGTGCTGGTGCCGCAAGTCTCTGTAAGTACGGCAGAAATTTTTTCAGATCCGTTGTTGACACGTAACACTCCTCCCATTAAAGTGCGCCCCGTTCCCAAGGGAAACAGTCGAAATGACTGCTTGCCGGTGGTAACAAGGCGTTATCCAGAGGTACGTAACGCTTTGAATTTGTTAGGTAAATTTACCGAAGCAAAACTCACCGGAACTGGAAGTTGTGTGTTTGGGGGCTTCCCAAGCAAAGCTGAAGCTGATAAAGTCTCGGCCCTTCTGACAGAGACCCTTACAGGTTTTGTAGCAAAAGGAAGCAACGTTTCGATGTTGCATCGCAAGCTGCGAAGTCTGCTCTAAAGGAACCGATTACCGGGTAATCGTTGCAACAGATACAGGGGCGTCGCCAAGCGGTAAGGCAGCAGGTTTTGATCCTGCCATGCGTTGGTTCGAATCCAGCCGCCCCTGCCATTTTCCTATACTCATCCAGGTTACCCTCAGCCTTCAGGTACTGCGCGTGTCCAAGATGATGGTCTTTACGGGGAACGCTAACCCCGATCTGGCTCGGCGTGTCGTACGTCAGCTGCATATCCCTCTCGGTGACATCTCTGTCGGTAAATTTTCCGACGGCGAAATTACAGCCGAGATCAATGAAAACGTCCGCGGTAAAGACGTCTTCATTATTCAGCCGACTTGCGCTCCGACCAACGATAACCTGATGGAACTGGTAGTGATGGCTGATGCCTTCCGCCGCTCCTCGGCTACTCGTATCACTGCTGTTATTCCTTACTTTGGTTATGCCCGTCAGGATCGCCGTCCGCGTTCCGCACGTGTGGCTATCAGCGCGAAAGTCGTGGCTGACATGCTTACCGTAGTCGGCATCGACCGTGTTCTCACGGTTGATCTGCATGCTGACCAAATCCAGGGTTTCTTCGATATTCCGGTAGATAACATCTACGGCTCCCCGGTTCTGGTGGATGACATCGAAGATCAGCGCTTCGAAAACCTGATGATCGTGTCCCCGGACATTGGCGGCGTCGTGCGTGCACGTGCCGTTGCCAAATCCCTGGGCGTGGATCTCGGGATCATCGACAAACGCCGTGAGAAAGCCAATCACTCTGAAGTGATGCATATCATCGGTGATGTCGAAGGGCGTACCTGTATTCTGGTCGATGACATGGTCGATACCGCCGGCACCCTGTGCCACGCGGCCAAGGCCCTGAAAGAGCATGGTGCTGCCAAGGTTTTCGCCTACTGCACACACCCTGTGCTGTCCGGTCGGGCGATCGAAAACATCGAAAATTCCATGCTGGACGAACTGGTGGTGACTAACACCATCCCGTTGTCCGCTGCTGCACAAGCCTGCTCGCGTATCCGTCAACTGGATATCGCGCCGGTAGTTGCCGAGGCGGTCCGCCGCATCAGCAATGAAGAATCGATCAGTGCGATGTTCCGCTAAGGGCCCTGCCCTTCTCGAAATGTCTCGTTGACGAAAAGCGCCCCGCCCTGGCATTCCTGTCGGGGCGGGGCTTTTTTGCCCATATCGCCTTTAGCGCTGGTCGCAAACGCTGGGGCGAATGTGGTTATTTTGGAGATACAACATGAACGATTTTACCCTGAATGCTGAAGTGCGTTCCGACCTGGGGAAAGGTGCGAGCCGCCGCCTGCGTCGTCTCGCAAGCCTGGTTCCAGCTGTAGTTTACGGTGGCGAAAAAGCCCCTGAATCCATCAGCATGCTGGCCAAAGAAGTTGCCAAACTGCTCGAAAACGAAGCGGCTTACAGCCACATCATCGAGCTGAACGTTGGTGGCACCAAGCAGAACGTCGTGATCAAAGCCCTGCAGCGTCACCCGGCCAAAGGCCACGTGATGCACGCTGACTTCGTACGCGTAGTAGCTGGCCAGAAACTGACCGCTATCGTTCCAGTGCACTTCATCAACGAAGAAGCACCGACCAAGAAAGGCGGCGAAATCTCGCACGTTGTTGCCGAGATCGAAGTTTCCTGCCTGCCGAAAGATCTGCCTGAGTTCATCGAAGTCGACCTGGCTAACGCTGAAATCGGTTCGATCATTCACCTGTCGGACCTCAAAGCGCCTAAAGGCGTTGAGTTCGTGGCCCTGGCACACGGCGATGACAAGGCTGTTGCCAACGTCCACGCTCCACGTGTTGCTCCAGAAGCTGCAGAAGGCGCTGCAGAGTAATTTTACTCTGTACGCCGGAGTGACCGGAAACATCGCGGACTAGAGCGTAGCGAGAAAGCGGGCGAGAACGCGGAGTTTACATCATGGTAAATGAGCTATTTTCGTCCACTTTCGCCGCTCTCCCTGATTGCGGCGATGTTATCCACCACTCCAATGAAGGGCCCCTATCGTGACTGCCATCAAACTGATCGTTGGCCTGGGAAATCCAGGCGCTGAATACGAACAGACCCGGCATAACGCAGGGGCCCTTTTTGTTGAGCGCATCGCGAACGCACAAGGCGTCAACCTTGTGGCGGACCGCAAGTATTTCGGCCTGACCGGGCGCTATTCGCATCAGGGTCAGGATGTTCGTCTGCTGATTCCCACCACGTACATGAACCGCAGCGGCCAAGCCGTGGCGGCACTCGCCGGTTTCTTCCGCATCACGCCTGAAGAAATCCTCGTGGCGCACGACGAACTCGACCTGCCACCCGGCGTTGCCAAGCTCAAGCAGGGCGGCGGCCATGGCGGTCACAACGGGTTGCGCGACATCATTGCGCAACTGGGCAATCAGAATACCTTTCATCGCTTGCGGCTTGGCATTGGCCACCCGGGCGTTGCCAGTATGGTTTCAAATTTCGTCCTGGGTCGTGCGCCACGCGCCGAACAGGAAAAACTCGATGCCAGCATCGACTTTGCCCTCGGCGTGCTGCCGGATATCCTCGCCGGGGAATGGAACCGCGCGATGAAAACCCTGCACAGCCAGAAGGCCTGACTTTTACCCGAGGGGAAACACCATGGGATTCAATTGCGGC